>NZ_JBFUGJ010000135.1:0-15057 GCF_056402975.1 Mesorhizobium sp. P3_A9
GCACTTCCTCGCGCAGATCGCTCCAGATCACTTTGGCGATCTCGATGAATTTCGGGTCGTAGCGGATGTCGGCCATGACACGCGGGCGCGGCAGGTCGATGCGATAGACGCTCTTCACCGTGCCCGGCCCGGCGGTCAGCACATAGACCTTGTCGGCAAGCGCCACCGCTTCCTCGAGGTCGTGGGTGACGAAGACGACGGAGGATTTCTGTTCCGACCAGAGATCCAGCAACTCGTCCTGCATGGCGGTGCGCGTCTGCATGTCGAGCGCGCTGAACGGCTCGTCCATCAACAGGATTTTGGGCTGGTTGATGAAGGTCTGCGCCAGCGCGACGCGCTTGCGCATGCCGCCCGAAAGCTGGTGCGGATAATGCTTTTCGAAGCGGCCGAGGCCGACGCGGGTGATCCAGTCGCGCGCCCGCTCATAGGCTTGCGCCTTCGGTGTGCCACGATAGAGCGGACCGGCGGCGACATTGTCGAGGACGCTGCGCCACGGGAACAGCGCATCGGCCTGGAAGACGAAGCCGATGTCGCGGCTGATGTCGGTGACCGGATTGCCCATGACGCGGACATTGCCGGTCGTCGGTCGCAGTAGGCCGGTGACCAGATTGAGCGTCGTCGACTTGCCGCAGCCGGTCGGCCCGACGACGCAAGCGAACTCGCCGCGCGCCACGGTCATGGTGAAATCCCGTATGGCCGTCATCATGTGGCCGTCCGGCGTGACGAAGCGCAGCGTCACATCGTCGATGGCAATCGCGGCATCGGCTGGTGGTGCGGCCTGAGACAGCTTTTTGGCCGCCATGGTTTGCACTTGCATGGCACACTCCTGAGGTGTTGGCGCGGAGATGCCACCGGTCGGCCAGCAGGCCTCCCATCATCGGCATCCGCAAAGGCGCCGCTGCCGAACTGATTCAGCCGAGCGGCGCAAGTTGTTGTTCTTCAACGAACGGAGCGGAAATCCGCACCCGCCAGCCGACGCTACTTGGCGGCGTCGACGAATTCCGTGGTGAAGGTCTTCGACAGGTCGATCTGCTTGCCCTGCAGGCTCTTCGAGAATGTCGAGAGCACTTTCAGCACCGTCTGCGGGCCATCGGCCGGCATCCGGCCATCGGGCGTGAACATCGCCTTGCCGCCGGCCAGGCCCTGTACGTAGAGGTCCTTGTTGCCGGCGTAATAGTCCTTCGGCATCTTGTCGGCGATTTCCTCGGCCGAATGCGTGGCGATGAACTTCATCGTCTTGACGAAGGCATTGGCGAGCTTTTGCGCCTCATCCTTGTGGCCTTCGAGCCAGGACGACTGGACGTAGAAAGAGGCGGCCGGATAGTCACCGCCCAGCGCTTCCTTGGTCTTTTCGGGCGTGCGCATGTCGACCAGCACGCTGGCCTCGCCGGTCTTGAGCAGCTGCGCGATGGTCGGCTCGGTGGTCATGCCGGCCTGGATCTGGTCCTGCTTGACGGCGGCGATGAAGGTGTTGCCGGCGCCGACCGGCAGCAGCGTGTAGTCGCCCGGCTTCAGGCCGTTGCGTACGGCAAGGTACTGGGTGAGGAAATCGGTCGAGGAACCGAGACCGGTGACACCAAGCGTGGCGCCCTTGAAATCGGCCGGCGACTTGATCTCGGGGTGCTTGGCGGAGACCAGCTCGACCTCGCCAGGTGCCTGGCTGAACTGGACGATCGACTGGATGTATTTACCCTTGGATTGCAGGTCGACGGTGTGGTCGTAGAAGCCGACGACGCCCTGCACGGCACCGGCCAGCAATTCGTTCTCGGCCTCGACACCGGCACGGGAATTGACGAGCTCGACGTCGAGCCCCTCATCCTTGAAGTAGCCGAGCTGCTGGGTGAGCACGGCCGGCAGGTAAATCTGCTTTTCCATGCC
The DNA here is from genome assembly GCF_056402975.1 of Mesorhizobium sp. P3_A9. NCBI lineage: Bacteria > Pseudomonadati > Pseudomonadota > Alphaproteobacteria > Hyphomicrobiales > Phyllobacteriaceae > Mesorhizobium > Mesorhizobium sp. P3_A9. The sequence goes on from NZ_JBFUGJ010000135.1 coordinate 1,879, forward strand.
GCCGACGATGATGGTGATCTTGTCGGCCGCCGATGCCGTGCCCGTGGCAACAAGGGCAAGCGTCAAGGCTGCTGAACGCAAAATGCGTTTCGAGATGAAACCGGTCACTTAACTTCCTCCACCTGGCGGCACGCCTTCCCGGCTACGCCGCATTCCTCCTTACCGGCCGCTCCCGAACCGGTCACACGACGAACGCCGCAATGCCGTCATTGCATGCCCAAGCTTTCAGCTGGCTTTCAGTCGTTCTAGCGGCCGTGGAATCCGGTCACGAGGCTGCAAAACCGAGAACGTCGCGCATATCGTATTCGCCGGGCGGTCGTCCCGACACCCAAAGTACGGCGGCAATGGCGCCACGGGCGAACATGATGCGGTCGCCGGCAGCATGCGACAGGGTGACTATCTCGCCTTCGGCACAGAAGCTGACGCTGTGCTCTCCGACGATGCTACCGCCACGCATCACCGCAAAGCCGATCTCGCCGGCGGGACGCGCGCCGGTGACGCCGTCGCGGACGCGCTTGGCTACCGTGTCCAGTGCGACGCCGCGCCCACCGGCAACGGCATGGCCCAGCATCAGCGCGGTGCCGGATGGCGCATCGATCTTGTGGCGATGATGCGCCTCGAAAATCTCGGCATCCCAGTCGTCGGCATCGAGTGCTCTCGCCGCCTGCTCGACCAGCCCGACCAGCATGTTCAGCCCAAGCGAAAAGCTGCCGGAGCGGACAATGGGAATCGTTTTCGCGGCATCTACTATGGTCGCCAGTTCGGCGGCATCGAAACCGGTCGAGCCAATCACCAAAGCGGGGCTGCTGCGGTTTGCACAAAACCTTGCCAGGTCAGCCGATGCAGCAGGTGTGGTGAAATCGATGACGACATCGGCCATGGCAAGCGCTTCGTCGCGGCTCACCAGCCCGTCGCCGACATTGCCTGGTCGATGGAAGCGGGCGACGAGCGCCAGCCGCGGATCGGCCTGAACGGCCTCCGTCATCCGGCGACCCATGCGGCCGAGCGCGCCGGCGATGGCGATCCTGATCGGCGGTTGCGCCATGACGTCAATTATTTCCACATGCCGCGCATGCGCGCGCCGATGTCGACGCGCACTTCCGGCCGGGGCGCCCTGCCCTGTGCTTCTTGCGCGCTCGGCCATGACACCTGCTGGAACGCAGCAAGGATCGAGGCCGGAATGAAGCGGGTGCGCGAGGCATAGAGATGGCGGTCGCCGCGCGCCGCCTGGCCGTGCGGAAAGAAGCGCTGCGGCATGACCAGGTTGAGATTGTCCTTGGCCCGCGTCATCGCCACGTAGAGCAGCCGGCGCTCCTCCTCGATATCCTCCTTGGTGCCGACGCCGAGATCGGCCGGAATGCAGCCATCGACCGTGTTGAGCACAAAGACATTCTTCCACTCCTGGCCCTTGGCCGAGTGGATGGTCGACAGGATCAAATAATCCTCGTCGCGGTGCGGCGGTCCGGCCTGGTCGCTGGTCGCGTCCGGCGGATCGAGTGTCAGTTCGGTCAGGAAGCGTTCGCGCGACGCATAGCCCGACCCGATCTGCTCGAGCTGCAACAGGTCGGCGCGGCGTGTGATGACATCCTCATGGATGCGCTCCAGATGCGGCTCGTACCACAGCCTGACCTGCTCGAGATCGGCCGGCCATTTGGCGCCGGCCCGCAGGCCGGAATAAAGCGAGACAAAGGCCGGCCAGTCATCCGCCGCGCGTTGCGGCGGGCGCCAGCCGGCAAGGCCCATCGCCTCGTCTAGCGCCGTCGTCATCGTCTCGACGATCTGCGCGGCAGCCGAAGGGCCGATGCCCGGCATCAACTGCAGGACGCGAAAACCGGCGACACGGTCGCGCGGGTTTTCAGCGAAACGCAGGACCGCCAGCACATCCTTGACATGCGCGGCGTCGAGGAATTTCAGGCCACCGAACTTGACGAAGGGAATGTTGCGACGCGTCAGTTCGATTTCGAGCGGTCCGCTGTGGTGCGAGGCGCGAAACAGCACCGCCTGCGATTTCAGCGCCGTGCCGGCCTCGCGCTCGGCAAGGATCGTATCGCAGACGAAGTTGGCCTGCTCGACCTCGTCGCGCACGCTGACCAGCCTTGGCTTGTCGGTTGATTTGCGCTCCGACCAAAGATTTTTCGTAAAACGCTCCGAGGCCTCGCCGATGACCGCATTGGCGGCGGCCAGAATGGTCTCGGTCGAGCGGTAGTTGCGCTCCAGCATGACCACATCGGCGGCCTGTGCGAATTGCTTTGGAAAATCGAGGATGTTGCGCACCTCGGCGGCGCGGAAAGAATAGATCGACTGCGCATCGTCGCCGACCACCGTCAGCCCGGCACCGTCGGGCTTAAGTGCCATCAGGATCGAAGCCTGCAGCCGGTTGGTGTCCTGGTATTCGTCGACCAGCACGTGATCGAAACGCCCGCCGAGATGCGCCGCGATTTCCGGCTCGGCCGCCATCTGCGCCCAGTAGAGCAGCAAATCGTCGTAATCGAGCACATTCTGCGCCTGCTTGGCTTCGACATAACCGGCAAACAGCAGCTTCAGCTGATCGGCCCAGCCGGCGCACCAGGGGAAGGCAGAGCCCAGCACCTCACCGAGCGGCGCCTGAGCGTTGACGGCGCGCGAGTAGATGGCAAGGCAGGTGCCCTTGGTCGGAAAGCGCGCCTCCGTCTTGGAGAAGCCGAGTTCGTGGCGCACCAGATTCATCAGATCGGCGGAATCCTCGCGATCATGGATGGTGAAGGCCGGATCGATGCCGATCTCCAGCGCATAGTCGCGCAACAGCCGTGCACCGATGCCGTGAAAGGTGCCGGCCCAGGTCAGCGCATCGGTGATGACCGCGGCGTCGCGGCCGAGCACTTCGCCGGCGATGCGTTCGACGCGCTTGGCCATTTCGGAGGCGGCGCGCCGCGAGAAGGTCATCAGCAGGATGCGGCGCGGGTCGGCGCCCTTGACGATGAGATGAGCGACGCGATGCGCCAGCGTGTTGGTCTTGCCCGAGCCGGCGCCGGCAATGACCAGCAACGGACCTGCGATCTTGCCGTCGCCATGTTCGACGGCCTGGCGCTGGGCATCGTTCAGCCGGGCGAGATAGGCAGGCTGGGCAGTCGATTCCACAAAGGTCGAATCATGGGCGGCGAGGTTCATCGCCCATCAAGCATCGTTTCCGCTTTGTTCGCAACATAGAAGCGGCACGACGAATTAGCGCCTGTCATCGACACCCATGGCCGCCGATTGTCGGCGCAGAGCGTCGCGGTCGCTTCTCGATGTGGGCAACAGAAGGGGATCGATGTCGCCGGGCACGTCATCGATCATCCTGCGCGCGAGGCGGTAGGTGAGAAAGGCAAAGGTGCCGGCCAGAAGCAAACGGATCATGCTGCGGTCTCCTCTAATAGAGATCAACCGCAGGCGCGGCGTTTTGTTCCCGTTCGCAACCAAACCAACATGGCCCCGTTTTGAGATTGGAGGTTCATTGTGAGATTGGAGGCGGTAGCGATGAAAAAACTAGGATTAGTCCTCGTTCTGGTGGCTTTGACTGTCTCGGCCTGCGACAACAAACTGCCACCGACAAAGGCGCCCCTTGCCGAACAAAGTTCTCACGCCAGCAATCCTGCCATGAACGCAGGGACTGTCGGCAAGTGAATATGGTCGATGCAGTCAGGTGACGGTCGGAGCCTCAGGCATTGACGCGATGCACTCCTCAAGGCGATCGAGGCGGAACTTGGCATTGCGCAATTCGTGCCCTGCTTCATGTCGCTGCTGACGGCCCCGGGACGGTGACGCCGCCGTGAGGTTTCTTTCGAGTTCAGCGATGCGCGCACGCACCTGCCGCGCCTCGTCCTGACGCAACGCCTTTATCCAGCCTCGCCCGCGCATCCGGCTTCCCGCAAATACCTCAAAGACCTGCGGCTTCCATGCCAGAAGAATTTTAACGTCCGGCAAGTGCGAATATTCCAAATTTAATGAGCACTAATTTAGCAGCTTTTCTTTGACGCAATTCCGGACGGAAAACCGTTCACACTTTTCCTGGAATTGCTCTAGCGCCGCAACGAAGAAGGCCGGCGCCGCTTGGGAGGAGAAGGCGCCGGCCAAGCGGATAAGAGGTCCGCCGCGTAGCGGAGGTTAGCTGAGTCTTTCCGTCGCGTCATTGAAGATCGTCGTTTGATAAAAATGTACAATGCCGGTTCGAACAGCCAATCAAATCACGGATCATCTGCCGGTCGCGTTGCCCAGTCTTTGCCTGGCGATGGCGACATGGAAATTCGTGCCGAACAACAACCCGTCATCGTTGAAGTCGTAGCTGGAATTGTGCAGCGGCGCCGAGGCCTCACCATTGCCAAGGAAGACGAAGCAGCCCGGCACGTGGTCGAGGAAGCGGGCGAAATCCTCCGACGCTGTCATCGGCTCGCGGGCGACCGCGATATTGCCGGGCTCGAAGACGTTTTTGGCAGCGGCGAAGGCCGCGTCAACCAGTTCGGCATCGTTGCGCAGCGGCACGAATTCTCGGGTGTAGTTCACCTCGGCGGTGACATTGTAGGCGGCAGCTGTGCCTTCGGTGATGACGCGCATCTGGCGTTCGATCTCGGCGCTGACTTCCGGCCGGAAACTGCGCGCGTCGCCGAGGATGCGGGCAAGACCGGGCAGCGCGTTGCGGGTACCGTCGGTGATCAGTTCGGTCACCGAAACCACCGTTATGTCGGCCGGGCTCAGCCGGCGCGAGACGATGGTCTGCAGATTGGTGACCAGCGCGCAGGCGGCTACCAGCGTTTCGTTGGCCGAATGCGGCCGCGCCGCGTGGCCGCCGAGCCCCCTGAGCACAATCTCGAAGTTGTCCTCGGCCGACATGACAGGACCGGCGCGGGTTTCGAAATGGCCGACGGGAAGGCCGGGCATGTTATGCAGGCCAAAAACCTCGTCGAAAGGGAAGCGCTGCATCAGGCCATCGTCGAGCATGGCCAGTGCGCCCTTGCCCCACTCCTCGGCCGGCTGGAAGATGAAGCGCACGGTGCCGTCGAAACCACCCTCGCCGGCCAGCCGCTTTGCCGCGCCGAGCAGCATGGCTGTGTGGCCGTCATGGCCGCAGGCATGCATGACGCCGGGATTGCCGGAGCGATAGGGCGCGGTCGACTGCTCTGCTATGCGCAGCGCATCCATGTCGGCCCGCAGCGCAATGGCGCGGTTGCCGGTCCCGCGCTTCAGCGTGCCGACGACACCGGTGCCACCGACACCCTCAGCGACATCGTCCAAGCCGAATTCGCGCAGCTTGGCGGCGACGAAGGCAGCGGTTCGCCTCTCCTCGAAGCCGAATTCGGGATGCGCATGCAAATCACGCCGCCAATTGGTCATCTCGCGCTTCAGCGTTTCGGGATCGAGTTCAGCCATTCCTTCGCCCCTCCGCAAGTTCGGTGATCACATCAAGCAGGATGTTGGCGCCAGCAACAAGCTCGGCATCTTCGGTGTGCTCATGCGGACTGTGGCTGATGCCTCCGGCGCTCGGCACGAAGATCATTGCCGCCGGCGCGATGCGGGCGATCATCTGCGCGTCATGGCCGGCGCCCGAGGTCATGCGCCGCGAGACGAGCCCGCGCCTCCTCGACGCGGCCTCGATCAGTTCGACGACTCGACCGTCGAAAATAACGGGCTCGAAGCGGGCCAGCCTTTCGACCGTCACGGTGATGCCCTCGGCGGCGAGCAGTTGCAGAAAGGCAGCCAGCGCCGCCTCCTGCGCCTGCAAGCGCTGCTCGTCGGGATCACGCAGATCGACGGTGAAGACGGCGCGTGAGGGAATGACGTTGATGGCGTTCGGCTCCAAGCGCATCGTGCCGACAGTGGCAACGGTTGGCGCATTGGAGGCCGCCGCAAGGTCGTGCAGGAAGGTGACCACGCGTGCCGCGGCGTATCCGGCGTCGCAGCGCATCGACATCGGTGTGGTGCCGGCATGGTTGGCGACGCCATCGAGAGTGAGGCGCTGCCAGGAAATCCCTTGCAGGGTTTCCACCGCGCCGATCGGAATGCCTTCGCGCTCCAGGACCGGCCCCTGTTCGATATGCAATTCGACATAGATGTGCGGCTTGAGAAAACCCGGTTCGCGGTCGCCGGCATAGCCGATGCGGGCGAGTTCCTGTCCGAGCATGCTGCCATCGGTCCCGACTGCGGCAAGTGCTGCTTTGACATCGACGCCGCCGGCATGGACCAGCGATCCCATCATGTCGGGAGAAAAGCGCACGCCCTCCTCATTGGTGAAGGCGGCGACGGCGAGCGGACGCGACGGCGAGAGCCCCGAGGCCTTCAGCGTCTCGATCACCTCCAGCCCGGCAAGCACGCCGTAGCAGCCATCATAGATGCCGGCGTCGATGACCGTGTCGATATGCGAGCCGATGAGCAGCGGCGCCTCGCCTGCATTGTCGGCGCTCTGCCAGATGCCGAAAATATTGCCAATGCGGTCGATGGCGACATCGAGCCCGGCCTGCCGCAGCCAGCCGACGAAGAGGTCGCGGCCCTGCTTGTCGGTGTCGGAAGCGGCCAACCGGGTCAGCCTGCCCTCATCGTCGCGGCCAACGGCACCGAGTTCACGGATGCGGCCAAGCAGGCGCTTTGCATCGATCGCGATCATGGTGTCGCCTCGGCTGCGAGCTTGCCGGCCAGCACATCGGCCGAACTCATGCCGACCAGTTCGGCATAGCGATGCGGGTCGGTGGCACCTTCGGTATTGATCACCAGCACGCGGGATTTGCCGTCGAGGCCAAGATCGGCCTTGTTCTCGCCCATCGCCCGGATCAGTCCGGCAAGGCCGACGCCGCCGCTCTCGCCAGCGACGATCACCGGATCGCTGCCGGCCGGCCGGGCCAGCCGTCGCATCACCGCGATGGCGTCGTCCTCGTCCACGGTCATGAAGGCGTCGGCGACGCGCGCCAGCACCCGCCAGGCGACCTGTGAAGCTTCGTAGCATTCAAGCATGGCCATCACCGTCGGCTGGTCGTGCGCGACCTTGACCACATGCCCTGCCCGGGCAGCCGCGACAACGCAGGCCGCGCGGGCCGGTTCTACGACAATGAAATTTGGCCTGGCGTCGCCGAGCACGATGGCGAGATGGCCGGCCACTGCGGCGGCAATGCCGCCGACGCCTGCCTGAACGAAGACGTGGGTCGGCGGTTCCCGGAGCTGGCGCAGCGCTTCGCGCACGATCGCCGTATAGCCCTGCATCACCAGGCCGGGAATGCGCTCGTATCCCGGCCACGACGTATCCGACACCACGGTCCAGCCCTTCTCGGCCGCGACCTTGGCGGCTTGCTTGACCGAGTCGTCATAATTGCCATCGACACGGACCATCTCCGCCCCGTAGCGGCCGATCGCGGCGATGCGCTCGTCGCTGACGCCGGCATGGACAAAGATCACGGCCCTGGCGCCGGCAAGCTCGGCGCCTTGCGCGACCGAGCGGCCGTGATTGCCGTCGGTGGCGCAGGCAAAAGTCATCCTTGCGGCGACCGCGCGAACATCGGCCCGGTTGAGATCCTCGACATCGACAGGGCGGCCAAGCCGCTTGCCTGCCTCCTCCAGCACCAGGCGAAAGACAGCATAAGCGCCGCCCAGAGCCTTGAAGCTGCCAATACCGAGACGAAAGCCCTCATCCTTGACATGCAACGCACCGACGCCGAGTTCGCCCGCCAGCGCCGGCAGCGCATGCAGCGGGGTCTCACGATGATTGTCACGATGGGCGAGGAAGCGCTCGACTGTGTCGGCTCCGGCAATTCCAAGGATTTCAGCGTCGGCCGTATCAAGCGGCTTACCGTGCAGAGCATTGCGATTTGGCAGGAACACTGGCGTCTCCTTGGCAGTCCGCGAGACCATATTGCAGCGGGGACGCAAAGTGCGCTGTAATTGAACCTCCGAAATGCAAGTTTGTTTCGCCGGGATATCTCCATTGCCTCCATCGCCACCTTCACTCGACAGTTTCGATCTCGCCATCCTTGCTATCCTGCAGCGGGACAACACGACGCCGCAGCGCCTGATCGGCGAAGCGGTGAACCTGTCGGCGCCGGCGGTGCAGCGCCGCATCAAGCGCATGAAGCAGACCGGCGTCATCGCAAGCAATGTCGCCATCATCGAGCCCGCGGCGGTCGGCCAGCCGATCACCATCTTCGTCGAGGTGGAACTGGAGAGCGAGCGCACCGAGCTCATCGACGCGGCCAAGCGGCAATTCTCGGAAACGCCTGAAGTGCAGCAATGCTACTACGTCACCGGCGAAGCCGACTTCATCCTCGTTCTCACCGTGACGGATATGGGCGCCTATGAGGCGCTGACGCGAAAACTGTTCTTCGACAGCAACAATGTCCGGAAATTCCGCACCTTCGTCGCCATGGACCGCGTCAAGGTCGGGCTGACGGTGCCGTTGCCGGATTGAGCCTTGCCAGCCGGCTGGCTCGAGTTGCCATGCTTTTGACATTCTCCGGAAGCGAATTGGGTTGGGAGGCGCGCTTGGACGACACCACGACAGTAGCGATCATTGGTGCCGGGCCGGCGGGCCTGGCCGTTGCCGCATGCCTGCGGCAGGCCGGCATCGACTTCGTCATCATCGAAAAAGAGCAGCAGGCCGCGCCTGCCTGGCGGCGCCACTACGAGCGCGTCCACTTGCACACGACCAAGCGCTACTCGTCGCTGCCCTTCGTGCCCTTTCCCAAGCACTATCCGCGTTATGTGCCGCGCGATCTCTTTGTCGACTATCTCGATGCCTATGCGCAACGCTTCGACCTCAAGCCGCGGTTTGGGGAAACGGTGAAAGCGATCACCCGGGAGGGTCGCGGCTGGCTCATCGACGCCACATCCGACCCGTTGCGCACCAAACATGTGGTGATTGCGTCAGGCTACAATGCCGAGCCCCTGCGGCCCGGATTTGCCGGCATAGACACCTTCACCGGCAAGACATTGCACAGCGCCGATTATCGCAATGCCACGCCTTTCACCGGTCAGTCGGTGCTGGTCATCGGCATGGGCAATACCGGCGCCGAGATTGCGCTCGATCTGGCAGAAAACGGCGCACAGCCGACGATTTCCGTGCGCGGCGGCGTTCACATCGTGCCACGCGAACTGTTCGGCGTTCCCATCCAGATGGTCGGCATGGCGACGCGCCTGGGGCCGCAGCGCCTCAACGATGCTCTTTTCCCCGTCATCCTCGACCTGGTGCTGGGCAGGCTGGAAAAATATGGGCTCAAACGGCCGGGACATGGATTGCTGGAACAGATTGCGATTGCATCGCGCATTCCGGTGATCGACGTGGGCACCATCGGCAAGATTCGCGAAGGCGCGATCAAGGTCGCGCCCGATATCGCCGAGATCTCGCAACGCGGTGCGCGCTTTACCGACGGCAAACACGGCGAATTCGACGCGATCATCTTCGCCACCGGCTACCGGCCAGGCTATGCCAGATTTCTCGAGCCCGGCATCCAGCCGGACCGCAGCGGCGTTACCCCCCAAGCGTCGGATCTCGGCCTCTACCTCATCGGTTTCCACAACGCAGTCACCGGATTGCTGCGCGAAATTGGCATTGAGTCCCAGGCGATCGCCGACGACATCCGGCACCGGGTGAACAGGAAAAAGGCTTCCGAAATCCTGCCGGTGTGATCCGCGGGCTGCCTTATCCCAGTGCAGTCTTCAGCATCATGCCGGCGATCTCCTTGGTCAGCTTGGCGGCGACAAGCGCCGTCATGTTTGAGAGATCCTGGCGCGGATTGTATTCGACGATGTCGGCGGCGACGATCGGCTGGTCGATGCCTTGAATGAGATTGATGACCTGCCGGGTCGACAGCCCGCCCGGCTCGCGGTGCGAAACGCCGGGCGCAAAGGCGGGGTCGAGCCCGTCGATATCCATCGAGATATAGACCGGTGTCTTGAGGTCGAGCCGCAGGCCTTCGCTGAAGCGCGCCGCCTCCACCACCTCGACGCCGAAACGCTTGAACTGGTCGCGGTGGTGGTCGTTGACGGTGCGCAGCCCGATCTGGATCAGCCGGACGGCGAGCCGATCCTCCATGATGCGCGCGAAGGGTGATGTATGCGAACGCGGGTTGTCGCCATAGGAATGGTAGATGTCGGGGTGCGCATCGATATGAACGATCGTCAGGTCGGGGTGACGTCGGTGCACCGCGCGCAGCACCGGCCAGGAGATTGCATGGTCGCCGCCCAGGCTGATCAGCGGATGGCCGGCATCCAGCGCGCGTCCGACCTCGCTTTCGATCCGTTCCCAGGGGTCGCCGCCACCCGCAAAGTCGATGTCGCCATGGTCGACGAAACGGCCGGTCAGATCGAAGCCGGTCTCACTCCACGAACTGTAGGCATCGGAATGCAGCTCCCGCCGGATCAGGGCCGGTGCTTCGGCCGCGCCGCTTAGATAGGACGAGTTCTCGTCATGCGGTATTCCCAGAAGCGAAATCGCGCCTGCCATCGACATCCTCCCCGATGCTGAGAACGCCCTCTATAGCCGCGCGAGTTGGCCGTTGCGACGACAGCTGCTTGGGCCAGGTGCAGCGCCAGGAGAGATCGGCGGCCGGCTAAGCCGCCAGCTCGTCCGCCTTGCGCAGCCAGACCTTATTGTCGTGGAAGGCGGCACCGCCATAGGGCGCGGGCGCGTCGGCGCCGGTCAGCACGTTGATGCCCTCGCCGCGCTCATGCGCGCCGTTTGGCCAGATGCCTTCGGCGATCACCACGCCGCGCTTGATGCCGCCGAAGAATTTCGCGTGCAGCACCAGGTCGCCGCGCTGGTTGCCGACCTCGACACGGTCACCATCGGCGAGGCCGAGGTCCGCCGCATCGTCGGGGTGCAGGAGCAGCACCGGCCTGCCTTCCTTTTCCTTCGACACCGGCGTCTCGGCAAAGGTCGAGTTGAGGAAATTGCGCGCCGGCGAGGTCGTCAGCCGGAACGGGTGCGCCTCGTCGGCCACTTCGATCAGATCGATATGGTCGGGAAACTCGGGCAGTTGTTCCACCGGTCCGAACAGGCCCATGCTCTTCGGCGGCCGGTTGGGAGCCGCCTGGCCGGTCCAGTCGGCACGAAAGCGGAATTTTCCATCCGCATGGCCAAACCCCTTGATGAAATGCGCGGTCTCGAAATCCGGCTGCAGATCGAGCCATTTTTGCTCTTTCAAGCTGTCGAAGCTACCCAGCCCGCGCTTGCCGAGAATGATGTCGATATGCTGCTGCTCGGTGAGGCCAAAGCCGGGGCGGTCGGCGACGCCGAGACGCTCGGCCAGCTGCTCGATGACGAAATGGTTGGTGCGCGGCCCCTCCGGCGGCTCGATCAGCTTGGGGCCGAGCGTGATGTGCTGGTTGCCGCCGCCCTTGTAGACGTCGTCGTGCTCGAGGAACATCGTCGCCGGCAACACGACATCGGCAAGCTTGGCGGTGTCGGTCATGAACTGCTCATGCACGCACGTGAACAGGTCGTCGCGCAGAAAACCCTGCTTCACCAGCCGCTGCTCGGGCGCAACGTTCACCGGGTTGGTGTTCTGGATCAGCATCGCCGTCACCGGCGGTCCGCCGTAAAGCGCATCTGCAGCACCCGTCAGCACCGGACCGATGCGCGAATGGTCGAGATAGCGGATCGAGGGATCGCGCATCCTTGAGCCTTCCAGCACATCCTGGTTGAGCTTGAAGATGCCGGAATTCGAATGGAAGGCGCCGCCGCCCTCATACTGCCAGCTGCCGGTGACTGCGGCGATGCAGGAGGCGGCATGCATGTTGACGGCGCCGTTGCGCTGGCGGGCGAAGCCATAGCCGAGGCGGAAATAGGTTTTCTTGGTCGTACCGACGAGGCGGGCGAAGGCTTCGACCTCGGCGACCGACAGACCTGTGATCTCGGCCGCCCACTCCGGCGTGCGCGTGCGCAGATGCTCTTCCAGACCCTTCGGATCGTCGGTGTATTTCTCGAGATAGGCGCGGTCGGCCAGGCCTTCCCTGAACAGCACATGCATCACCGCGCAAGCCAGCGCGCCATCGGTGCCGGGCATCAGAACCAGGCCCATGTCGGCCTGCTTCATCGTCGCGTTTTCATAGACATCGATGACGACGATTTTTGCGCCGCGTTCCTTGCGCGCCTTGATGGCGTGGGTCATCACATTGACCTGTGTGACCACGGCATTGGTGCCCCAGATCACCACGCAGTCGGACTTCGCCATCTCGCGCGGGTCGGGCCCGCGCAAGGCGCCGGCCCCCATCATCCAGCCGGTCCAGGCGAGGTTGGTGCAGATCGAGCCGAAGAAGCCTGAATACTTTTTCGCATGACGCAGCCGGTGGATGCCGTCGCGCTGAACCAGCCCCATCGTGCCGGCATAGAAATAGGGCCAGACCGTCTCCGAGCCGTATTTTGCCTCGGCGGCGATGAACTTTTCGGCGACGAGGTCGAGTGCGGCCTCCCAGCTGGATTCCTTCCAGATGCCATCGCCCTTGGCGCCGGCGCGGATCAATGGCTTCAGCAGCCGGTCGGGGTGGTGGACACGGTCGGCATAGCGCGCAACCTTGGCGCAGACGACACCTGACGTATAGCTGTTGGACTTGGCGCCATGGACGCGGCCGATGCGATTGCCGTCGAGCAACTCGACCTCGAGCGCGCAGGTCGACGGGCAATCATGCGGACAGGCCGAATGGCCGATGCGGAGCTTGGCGTGCTGGTTCATGGGGGGCATGTCTAGCGGGTTTCAAAGGGCGCGTGTAGGGCCAGATGATTAGCCAATCTCCCCACTTGTGGGGGAGATGTCCGGCAGGACAGAGGGGGGCGCGAAGGATCGCGACCTATCTATTCGTGCCCGAAGCCGGCGGTAGGCGATTGCAAAAAGACTGACAGGTTGGCGGGACAGCGCCCCCCTCTGCCCTGCCGGGCATCTCCCCCACGAGGGGGGAGATTGGCTCTACTCCGCCGTGCCTTCCTCATATTCGGCCGACATGGTCAGCCATTTTTCTTCGTGGCCGGCCAGCGTCTGGGCAAGCTGCGAGCGTTCCTTGGCCAGGCGTGTCGCCGTCGAGGGATCCTTTTCGTAGATCGCCGGATTGGCCAGTTCATCCTCGATGCCGTCGATACGCTTGCGGATACGGTCCATCAGCGCTTCGGTGGCGCGGATTTCCTTGGCCAGCGGCTCGAAGGCGGCGCGGCGCGCTGCCGCATCGCGGCGGCGGTCGGCTTTTGAGGCCTTATCC
>NZ_JBFUGJ010000136.1:0-14941 GCF_056402975.1 Mesorhizobium sp. P3_A9
GAGCAAGGCCAAGCTCGCCGAACTCCAGGCCGAAAAGAACGCGCAGGGCGCCAAACGCGGTGGTGGCGCTGCCAGCAATCAGGCGGCGCTGACGGATCTGGCCAAGAAGCATGGCCCGCAGACGCTGAAGCAGATCGAAGGCAAATGCGACCCCGCCCTCGACCCTACCTGCAAATGAGTATATAGCGCGCGCCCAACACTCCTTTTGCTGTCTGGAACTGCCATGGAAGAGTTTCACAAGGTCCGCCGGCTTCCGCCTTACGTGTTCGAGCAGGTCAACCGGCTCAAGGCCAGCGCCCGTTCGCGCGGCGCCGACATCATCGACCTCGGCATGGGCAATCCGGACCTGCCGACGCCCAAGGCCATCGTCGACAAATTGTGCGAAGTGGTGCGCGATCCGCGCACGCATCGCTATTCCTCCTCGCGCGGCATTCCGGGCCTGCGCCGCGCGCAGGCCGCTTACTACGCCCGCCGCTTCGGCGTGAAGCTCAACCCCGACACGCAAGTGGTGGCCACGCTTGGCTCGAAGGAAGGCTTCGCCAACATGGCGCAGGCGATCACCGCGCCGGGCGACGTGATCCTTTGCCCGAACCCGACCTATCCGATCCATGCTTTCGGCTTCATCATGTCGGGCGGCGTCATCCGTTCGCTGCAGGTCGAGCCTGATGATGGTTTCATCCCGGCGCTGGAACGCGGTGTTCGTCACTCGATCCCGAAGCCGCTGGCGCTGATCCTCAACTATCCGTCGAACCCGACGGCTCTGGTCGCTTCGCTCGATTTCTACAAGGACGTGGTGGCGTTCGCGAAGAAGAACGACATCATCATCCTGTCGGACCTTGCCTATTCCGAAATCTATTTCGACGGCAATCCGCCACCTTCGGTGCTGCAGGTGCCAGGCGCCATCGATGTCTGCGTCGAGTTCACCTCGATGTCGAAGACCTTCTCCATGCCCGGCTGGCGCATGGGTTTCGCGGTCGGCAATGAGCGGCTGATCTCGGCGCTGACCCGGGTGAAATCCTATCTCGACTACGGCGCCTTCACACCGATCCAGGTGGCGGCGGCGCATGCGCTGAATGGCGACGGCGCCGATATCGCCGARGTGCGCGACATCTAYCACAAGCGCCGCGACGTSATGGTCGATGCCTTYGGCCGCGCCGGCTGGACYATTCCSGCSCCKGCGGCSTCGATGTTYGCCTGGGCGCCGATCCCSGAGCCGTTCAAGCATCTCGGCTCGCTCGAATTCTCCAAGCTGCTCATAGAGCATGCCGACGTGGCGGTGGCGCCCGGTGTCGGCTTCGGCGAACATGGCGATGATTTCGTGCGCGTGGCGCTGGTGGAGAATGAGCACCGGATCCGCCAGGCGGCGCGCAACATCAAGCGCTTCCTGTCGACCAGCGCCAAGCAGCCCAACAATGTGGTGCCGCTGTCCGCCCACCGGTAAGCAAAAATTCGATCTGATTTGAGGGACGTCGCCTTCCATGGCTGAAGCATTGCGTGTTGGAATTGCCGGTCTTGGCACGGTCGGTGCGTCGGTGGCGCGCGTGCTGCGCGACAAGGCGGCTGAGCTGACCCGGCAATGCGGGCGCGACATTGTCGTGTCAGCGGTTTCGGCGCGCGACCCGAAGCGCGACCGTGGCGTCGATGTCAGTTCGGCAAAATGGTTCGACGACCCGGTCAAGATGGCGCAGAGCGCCGATATCGACGTSTTCRTCGAACTGATCGGTGGCGACGAAGGGCCGGCGCGGTTATCGGTGAAGGCGGCACTCGAAGCTGGCCGCCATGTCGTCACCGCCAACAAGGCGCTGCTCGCCAAGCATGGCGTGGCGCTGGCCGAGATCGCCGAGAAGAAGGGCGTGCTGCTCAACTACGAGGCGGCGGTGGCGGGCGGCATTCCCGTCATCAAGACGATGCGCGAGGCGATGGCCGGCAACTCGGTCACCCGCGTGTTCGGCATTCTCAACGGCACCTGCAACTACATCCTGACCCGCATGGAAGCCGAGGGCATCTCCTTCGATGCCTGCCTGAAGGACGCGCAGCGGCTGGGCTATGCCGAGGCCGATCCGACCTTCGACATCGAGGGCCACGACACGGCGCACAAGCTGTCGATCCTGACCAGCCTTGCCTTCGGCACCAAGATCGCCGCCAACGATATCTACATGGAAGGCATTTCCAACATCACCCAGGCCGACATCCGTGCGGCCGGCGATCTCGGCTACAGGATCAAGCTGCTGGGCGTTGCCCAGCGCACCGAAAGCGGCATCGAGCAGCGCGTGCATCCGACCATGGTGCCGACGGCCTCCGTCATCGCGCAGGTGCATGGCGTCACCAATGCGGTGGCGATCGAGACCGACATTCTCGGCGAACTGCTGCTCTCCGGTCCCGGCGCCGGTGGCAACGCCACCGCCTCGGCCGTCATTGGCGATGTCGCCGATATCGCCAAGAGCCGGCCCGGCTTCCAGCATGGTCCGGTCTTCGGCCGACCGGCGAAGGAGCTCAGGCCCTACAAGAAGGCGCAGATGCGCAGCCATGCCGGCGGCTATTTCATCCGGCTGACCGTGCATGATCGCATCGGCGTCTTTGCCGCAATCGCCAAGCGCATGGCCGACAACGATATTTCGCTGGAATCGATCGTCCAGCACGCGGTCAGTGGTGAGGCCGCCGTGCAGAAGACGGTGATCCTCGTCACGCACGAAACCACCGAGGCCGCCGTGCGCAAGGCCGTCGACGGCATCACCAAGGACGGTCACCTGACCGACAAGCCGCAGGTCATCCGCATCGAGCGGGCAGGGTAGCTCCGTCCCGAAGGAAGAATCCCCGCCGGCCTAGCGGTCGATCCGATTGGCGACGAGCCGCGAATAGACCGGAACGAAATCGTTGCGGCACCGTTCTCTTGGTCAGTAACCAAGGGAGCCACTTCATGGCCGATAGCAACAAGTCCGACACCCCTCACATCGACGATATCCAGAAAACGCTGGAAAAACAGATCGCTGAACTGCGCAAGGAGATCACCAAGATCAACAAGAGCATTTCGGCACGGGGCGCGGAAATGCTTGATGACGCCAGCGAACAGGCGTCGGATCTCTACGAGACGGCGTCGGCGCGTGCATCGCGGACGGCACAGCAGCTGCGCAGCCAGGCCCAGGCGGTTTCGGACGTCGCGCGCGACAATCCGGGCACGACGACCGCCGTGGTCGGCGTCATCGGCCTGCTCGGCTTTCTGGCCGGAATTGCCGTCGGCCAGTCGTTGAACAACGACACATCGCGCCGCTGGTATTGAGCGTGTCGGCCTTGAGCCGGCGTTGCCGGCTCCCGTTTCAAGAAATCATTTTTAGGAGGGCATCGTGGCTTCATCCATGCTGATCGGCATTCTGATCACATTTCTCGTCATCATTCTCGTTCTCTATCTGGTGCAGCGCCTGCCGCTCGACGCCAAGATGCGGCAGATCGTGCAGGTTATCGTCATCATCATCGGCATCATTTCGCTGCTCAAATACCTTGCGGTTTTCTAGGTCGCGAGACCCACAATTTGGTCATCTACAAGGCGGTCCGGTCGTTTGCGACCGGGCCGCAATCTTGTTRGGAATGCGCTTCAATCGATTGATATTGCTGACTTTTCGATAAAACATTCGGCAGGTCTTGCCGTTGTCATGCTCGTTTGACAAAACAGGCGCGCCTCCGGCGGGAGGCGACGTGCGAACGAGGATTTCCCGAAAATGAATGTGGCCCAGAACATTGTCGCCGGTCTTGACCGGATACTCACCATGGAACTGGTGCGCGTCACCGAACGGGCAGCTGTGGCAGCGGCCAGGCTGCGCGGCCGCGGTGATGAGAAGGCGGCCGACCAGGTCGCTGTCGACGCCATGCGTCAGGAACTCAACCGTCTTGCCATCAAGGGCACGGTGGTGATCGGCGAAGGCGAGCGCGATGAGGCGCCGATGCTCTATATCGGCGAGGAGGTCGGCACTGGCAAAGGACCCGCCGTCGATATCGCGCTCGATCCGCTCGAAGGCACGACGATCTGCGCCAAGAACCTGCCCAACGCGCTGGCCGTCATCGCCATCGCCGAGAAGGGCAGCCTGCTGTTCGCACCCGACGTCTATATGGACAAGATCGCCATTGGTCCGGGCTATGCCGAAGGCGTCATCGACATCGATGCCTCGCCAGCCGAGAACATCGCCAGCCTGGCGCGGGCCAAGGGCGTCGCGGTGACTGATATCACCACCTGCATCCTCGACCGGCCGCGTCACGCCAAGCTGATCGAGGCGGTGCGCGCCACGGGCGCCGCGATCCGGCTGATCGGCGACGGCGACGTCGCGGGCGTTATCCACACCACCGACCCGGACGAAACCGGCATCGATCTCTATCTCGGCACCGGCGGCGCGCCGGAAGGTGTGCTTGCCGCGGCTGCACTGCGTTGCACCGGCGGCCAGATTCAGGGCCGGCTGATCCTTGATACGCCGGAAAAGGTCGCACGCGCGGCGAAGATGGGCATTTCCAATCCGAAGCGGATCTATCATGCGGAAGACATGGCGCGCGGTGACGTGCTGTTCGCCGCCACCGGCGTCACCGACGGCAACATGCTGGCCGGCGTCAAGTTCGGCCGCACCTATATCACCACGCACACGATCGTGCTGCGCTCCTCGTCACGGACCGTGCGCGAGATCAAGGCCCGGCACCAGGATCGGGATAAGTTCTAGATCAGCTTGCGAAGCCGGGCCGCAGTTGCTAGCCCTTGGCTGCATCTAAACCCTGGCCGTGCAAGGATTGACGATGAATGCGTTCGACTGGCACGCGGATCCGATTTCGCGTGCGACGCCCATCACGAAATCCTACCGCAACACCCAGAATGTGAGCCGCTTTCTCACCCGCGAATGCGGCGATACGTTCAGGTTCGACCGGTCTTTCATGGCTTGGCTCAAGGACGGCCGGGAAAAGACGATGGGGGATGCAGCCGACGAATGGATCCGGCGCCAGGCTGAAAAGCGGAAAGCGTAGTTCTTCTTGAATTTTCCCGCGATGCCC
The DNA here is from genome assembly GCF_056402975.1 of Mesorhizobium sp. P3_A9. Taxonomy (NCBI): domain Bacteria; kingdom Pseudomonadati; phylum Pseudomonadota; class Alphaproteobacteria; order Hyphomicrobiales; family Phyllobacteriaceae; genus Mesorhizobium; species Mesorhizobium sp. P3_A9. Next base: position 5,023 of record NZ_JBFUGJ010000136.1, read on the forward strand.
CCCGCCGCGATGCACAGTTTTGGGCGACATGCATTATCCTGCGGCCAACCATGAATTGGCAAAGCGCATGATGGGCGATAAGCGCCTCTTCCTCGATGTCAGGCAGTCGGCGACCGGTCTCTCCTGGGAGCATCGGCTGACCGAACGGCAGGACATGGTTGCGCTTGCCATCGCGCAGGGCCACGGCGTGCCCGACATCGTCGCGCGCGTTCTTGCTGGACGCGGCGTTACCGCCGACGAGACCGAGCGGTTCCTGGACCCGACGATCCGCGACCTGTTGCCGAATCCGGCCTCGCTGACCGACATGGACAAGGCCGCCACCCGCATCGCCGCGGCGGTGATGGCGCGGGAAAAGGTGGCGATCTTCGGCGACTACGATGTCGACGGCGCCGCCTCGTCGGCCTTGCTGAAGCGGTTTCTGACGCATTTCTCCATACCGTCGGAAATCTATATCCCGGACCGCATCTTCGAGGGCTACGGTCCCAATCCCGATGCCATGCGCGARCTCGTCTCGCGTGGCGCGTCGCTGATCGTCACTGTCGATTGTGGCACCAACAGCGCCGTTTCYRTCGAYGCGGCSAAMGWRGCCGGCGCCGATGTCGTGGTGCTCGACCACCATCAGGTGGGCGGCGCCTTGCCGGCGGCGATTGCCGTCGTCAATCCAAACCGTGACGACGATCTTTCCGGGCAGGGGCATCTGTGTGCCGCCGGTGTCGTCTTCCTCACCCTGGTGCAGACCGCAAAAATCCTGCGTGGCCTGAGTGATGTCGCGCCGCCCGACCTGCTTTCGCTGCTTGATCTCGCCGCACTTGCTACCGTTTGCGACGTGGTGCCGCTCACCGGCGTCAACCGCGCCTTCGTCGTCAAGGGCCTGCAAATGGCGCGCCAGCAGAAGAACGAAGGGCTTGCTGCGTTGGCTCGTGTTTCGCGCATCGGCGAGCCGATCAGCACCTTCCATCTCGCCTATCTGATCGGGCCGCGCATCAATGCCGGCGGGCGCATCGGCGAYGCCGCMCTTGGCAGCCGGCTGCTTGCGACSGACGATCCGGTCGAGGCGCGGACCATCGCCGAGACGCTCGACCGGCTGAACCAGGAACGGCAGCAGATGGAGCAGGAGATGCTGGCCGCGGCGCGTGCCGAGGCCGATGCCGAGCTTGCCGGTGGCAACGGACCGGCGATCATCGTCACCGCCAGCAACAACTGGCATCCCGGCATTGTCGGCCTGCTCGCCTCGAGGCTGAAGGATCATGCGCGCCGGCCGGCTTTCGCCATCGCCTTCAATGCCGTGGGCATCGGTACCGGGTCGGGCCGTTCGGTGTCGGGTTTCGATCTCGGCCGATTGGTGCGCGAAGCCGCCGATGCCGGGCTGATCGTCAAGGGCGGCGGCCATGGCATGGCGGCCGGCATCACGGTTGAGCGCRCCAAGCTCGGCGAACTCAGGGCGTTTTTCGAGGAGCGGGCGGCCGCCGACGTGTTTCGGCTGCAGGACGAGGAGAGCCTGGCGATCGACGGCGCGCTTGCCGCCGAAGGCGCGACGCTTGGCCTGCTCGATGCGCTGGAAAAAGCCGGCCCCTTCGGCGCCGGCCACGTCGCGCCGGTCTTCGTGCTGCCGCGTCACCGGCTGGCCGACGCCCGGCCGGTCGGCACCAACCATATCCGCTGCGAATTGCAGTCGGACAGCGGCGGCCGCATCCAGGCGATCGCCTTTCGCGCCGTCGACACCGCACTTGGCGAATTCCTGTTCAAGAACCGGGGCAAGACCGTGCATGTCGCCGGCTCGCTGTCGGGCAATTACTGGAACGGCAACCGCACGGTGCAGTTCCGCATTGTCGATGCGGCGCGGGCGTAGAGAGTGGCTGGCTAAGCCAAAACGGTCTGCAGCCGGCTCAGTTCGCCGATCTGCGCCATCGTCGCCTGGTAGCCGAGCTGGATCGCCTCGTCGGCGCGATGGAATTCGGTGAGGCCGATATGGCTGAGCTTGGGCTGCAGCGACATGTCGGGCGGATCGCCGGCCAACCTGGCGCGCGAGATGCGGTCCTGGATGATGTTGAAGGCTTCGATCATGACACCGGTGATGCCGAGGCGTGTCTGATGCGACTGGTGCCCGGCGTCGACCTGGCCGGGGCGCGGCGCATCCTTTTCGACCATCAGTTCGCCGGCGCTGTGTTTTATCACGGCGGCGCGGCCGAACAGGTCGTAGTGAAGGTTGACCGCCACGACGAGCGGCTGTTCGTAGGCGCGGCAGACCGACACCGGAACCGGATTGACCAGCGCGCCGTCGACCAGCACGCGGCCGTTGCAATTCACCGGCTCGAACACGCCAGGCAGCGCGTAGGATGCGCGCATGGCCGTGATCAGCGAACCGCTCGACAGCCAGATCTCGTGACCGGTACGGATTTCCGATGCGACGCAGACGAACGGCTTGGGCAGGTCCTCGAAACGGATGCCCGCCACATGCTCGCGCAGACGCGCATCGAGCTTCATGCCGCCGAACAGGCCACTGCCGCGTAGATTGAGATCGAGCAGGCCGAAGATGCGCCGCTTGGTCAGGCTGCGGGCGAATTCTTCGAGCTCATCCAGTTTGCCGGCGAGATGACAACCGCCGACCAGCGCGCCGATGGAGGTGCCGGCGATCATCGAAACTTCAATGCCGGCTTCATCGAGCGCGCGCAGCACGCCGATATGGGCCCAGCCTCTCGCGCAGCCGCCACCCAGGGCCAGCGAAATGCCTGTTTTCTTTGCCGGTTTTTGCTCGGACGCGCCGCCCGACGAAGCGGGGCCGTTGGCCTCCCTTACATCCGGTCTGTTACGCAATGACGCCCACTCGAGCATCACGATCTCCCTTGTCCCAAGGCTAATATACGGACGGGCCGTATCGAAAAGATGAATCTGTGTGGTTGGTGTGAGACAGAAGGTTCAAGACGATGGTTTCCGATACGTGGTTTCCGCATCGAACAGCGGCTTGCTGCCATCGTCGGCAAGCGTCGCCTTGCCGTCAACCAGCCCCACCGTCCGATAGAAGCATGAACGCCGGCCTGTGTGACAGGTTGCGTCGTGGCCCAACACTTTTACGCGAAGCCACAATGCGTCCTGGTCGCAGTCGGTGCGCATCTCGATGACGTGCTGGAAATTACCCGAGGTTTCGCCCTTTTTCCAAAGTGCATTGCGCGAGCGCGACCAGTAGTGCGCGATGCCGGTTTCCAGCGTCAACGCCAGGGCCTGCGCATTCATATGCCCGACCATCAACAGCATGCCGTCTTCTGCATCGGTGACGACGACGGTGACAAGACCGGTGGCGTCGAAGCGCGGTGAGAACACCGCGCCTTCTTCCACGGCCTTCTTGTCTGACGAAGCTTTGGGAAATTCCAGTGCCGACATCGCGGTCTATTTTCCTGTTGACCGTGATGCCGGCAGGGGGCTTACGCCCTGCCGCCGCGCACCATGGTGACAAAACGAACCTGCTCTTCGGGCGTATCCTTGAAGACGCCGGTGAAGGTTGAGGTCAACGTGGTGGAGCCCTGCTTGCGGATGCCGCGCATGGCCATGCACATGTGCTCGGCCTCGATCATGACGGCGACGCCGCGCGGGTTGAGCACATCCTGGATGACGCCGGCGATCTGCGCGGTCAGCGCTTCCTGCGTCTGCAGGCGGTGGGCGAAGATATCGACGACGCGCGCGATCTTGGACAGCCCGACGACCTTGCCGTCAGGCAGATAGCCGACATGCGCCTTGCCGATGATCGGCACCATGTGGTGCTCGCAATGCGAATGGAACTGGATGTCCTTGACGATGACGAGATCGTCATAGCCGGCAACCTCCTCGAAGGTGCGGCCGAGTTCCTCGGCCGGGCACATGTCGTAGCCACCGAACATTTCGCGGTAGGCCTTGGCCACGCGCTTGGGCGTGTCGATCAGCCCCTCGCGGTCCGGATTGTCGCCGGTCCAGCGCAGCAACGTGTGCACGGCGGCTTCGACTTCGGCTTCGCTCGGACGGTCGGTGACCGGCTTTTCCATATAGGCGGACTGGGGCATGAGTTTCTTGATGACGGCATCCATAAAAGGCGTCTCCCGTAGTTCCTCTCCAAGGAGGAACGAGTTGAACGGACCACGACCTTTCGGTGTCGGAAACTCGCCCCGTTTCCAGCCCCGTAAGCGGCGTGAACTTCCCGGCTAGGACAGCGGCGCTCATCGCCTTGTCGTTACCGGACTGCCAGCATTATATAAGATCGTAGCGAGCGAAAGGAAGACGCAGCAGCGGCAATCGCTGTTCGCTTGGCGGCGACGGATTGGAAAAATATGATCAACGACGTCTACAATGCGAAAATTCTCGGTTTTGCCGGAAACATCGCCCGCATCGGCCGGCTCGATCATCCCGACGCGACCGCCAAGGCGCATTCCAAGCTGTGCGGTTCGACCGTTACCGTCGACCTCAAGATGGAAGACGGCGTGGTCACCGACTTCGCCCATGATGTGAAGGCCTGTGCGCTTGGCCAGGCATCGTCCTCGATCATGGCGCAGCATGTCGTCGGCGCGAGCGCCGAGGAATTGCGCGCCGTGCGCGACACCATGCTGAAGATGCTGAAGGAAAATGGCGCACCGCCGGAAGGCCGCTTTGCCGATCTCAGGTATCTCGAGCCGGTGCGCGACTACAAGGCGCGCCATGCCTCGACCATGCTGACCTTMGACGCCGTGGTTGACGCCATCGGCCAGATCGAGAAGAAGCGCGCCGAAGAAGCAGCCTGACGTTGCCATTTCACGTTCTCCCGATGCGTGGCCGCTCGCGACACCGTTCTTTCCGCGGTTTGGTGTTCGTCTGGAGTCTTGCCGGCGCGCTCTTGTCGAGCGGCAGCACGAGCCGGGCTGACGTGGCACTCATGCGCGATATCGGCGACTATCTCATGAAGGCCGTCCAGGTCTGCTGGAACATGCCTGCAAACACCCACAGCATTGCACGCGTTCAGATCAGCCTGAACAAGGACGGATCGCTCGCCGGCCCGCCAAAGATCCTCGGTCCTGTGACGCCGCCTCCGGACAAGGTTGCCGAGACCGCCGTTCGAGCGATCACGCGCTGCGCGCCGTTTCCCGGGCTGATACCCTACGCGGCCCACTATGATCTGTGGCGCGATGTCGTCCTCACATTCAACCCGGCAGAAGCCCCGCCGGCTGGGCCTTCGAAGGTGGATGTGAACGACATCGACAGATTTCTCGAAAAATACAAGAAGGCAAAGTAGCTGGAGCCAGGCTCGGGAACCGGTTCAAGCCGTTGCTTCCAGTATCCGTCTGCTTTCGGCAAATTCGCTTCTTAGCCAGTCAGCTAAAGCCGCGGCCGGTTCCGAAAGATCGCGCAAATTCCTCGCCACCAGCCAGTAGGCGCCGGACGCAACGTCGATGTCGAACGGCTTTATCAGCGCGCCGGATTCGACTTCCCCACCGATTTGCAGGAGATCGCCGAGTGCCACGCCATGTCCGAGCAAGGCGGCCTGTTTCGACAGCGAGGCGTCGGCGAGCATCGGGCCGCGGGCAGGCACGGCATCCGCCGGCACGCCGGCCGCTTCGAACCAGCGTGCCCATCCCTGGCGATTTTCCTCGTGCAAAAGTGTGTAGCGGGCAAGGTCGATCGGCTTCTCAAGGGGAGGGCCCGAGGCGAGCAGTGCTGGCGACAGAACCGGTGAATCGACGGTCGAGGCAAGCCGCTCCGCCTGACTGCGAGGCCAGGAGATGGCATGGGCGCTGAAGCGCAGGGCTAGCTCAGGCTGATCGCTGCGGAATTCGATCAGCCTAGGGTCGACTTCGAGCGAGACGTCGATGTCGGGCCGCAATTGGCGAAACCGGTTGAGCCGGGGCACCAGCCAGACGGAGGCAAGCGACGGCTCGACGCTGACCCGGACCACGGACTGCGCGGGGACAGCGACCAGTTCCGAAAGCAGCCTGTCGATGTCATCGAAACTCCTGACCAATTGGGCGAGCAGCCGGCGGCCCGCATCCGTCAGTTCGACGCGGCGGTGGTGACGTTCGAACAAGGGCTGGCGCAGGAAGGTTTCGAGCTCGCGGATCTGCCGGCTGATCGCCGCCTGCGAGACGAAAAGCTCCTCGGCGGCCCGGCTGAAGCTCAGATGCCTGCCGGCTGCCTCAAAACTCCTCAATGCCGTCAACGGCAGGCGTCCGCGTTTCATTTAGCATAATCCAGGGTTATCCGAAGTCGAAATTATACTCGTTTGAAGGCCAAGGCCAGCGGCGGTCTAATCGCGTCAAAGGAGACGCGACCATGATCCAGTTCCTGAACATTTTCGGCGATGTCATGCGGATCGCAACGTTCCAATGGCGTGACGAAAAGCACCATGCAAAGTGCTGTGAGGAGCCGGCCAGCCCCGGCCGCTGGGCGCCCCCTGTAGACAGGCCGCCGTTTCGCCGCTCCCGCCCATGGCAACACGGCGGATAGGGGGCGAGGGATTGCGTTCTGCCGACGAAGCTCACATCTATCGCGAGGAAGAACGCGACACGGAGACCGCGGTGCACGACCCGCATGGGCATGCCCACACTGCCAGACCGCCGGGGCGTGGCCGCAACTGGCCCGGCCCGTGGCGCAAGACGCCCGGCCGTCTCCTCGGCACGTCGTTCGTGCGCCTGTACCAGCTGACTTTGTCCGGCTTTGTCGGCAATTCCTGCCGGCATCTGCCGACCTGTTCGGAATACGCGCATGAGGCGATCGCCCGCCATGGCTTGTGGGCCGGCGGCTGGATGGGATTTTTCCGGGTGCTGCGCTGCGGGCCCTTCGGCACGCATGGCATCGACCTGGTGCCGGAAGCGCTTGCCGATCGCTACGTATGGTTCATGCCGTGGCGGTACTGGCGGATCGGCCGCAAGCACGCCGAAACGAAGGCATGATTGTGCCGGTCACGCCTCACGCGGCAGCGCTTGTTTACGATCCGGTAGGGTTAACACAAGCCTGCACAAAGACTGCGCATTTGAGACAAAATCGAGACAAGAGACCTCGCTAAGCCCGCTCGCGAACACCCCTTCTGGAGCGAGCATCATGCGTAACATCGACCGTCTTCCCTTTATCCTGGCTGGAATCCTGTTCCTGCTCGCCTGGCTGCTGGGGTTCCCGATGCGCGCGCAGTCGGCGCCGCTTGGGGATGTGCAGTGCACGTTGATCGCCGATGCGGCGAGCGGCAAGACGCTCTATCAGGACGGCACCTGCGACCAGCGGTTCAGCCCGGCCTCGACGTTCAAGGTGCCGCTCTCGCTGATCGGCTATGATGCCGGCATCCTGAGCGACGAGCACACGCCGAGCTGGGACTACAAACCCGAATTCAATGCGGTGAAGCGGGATCAGAAGACCGTCGATCCGGTGATCTGGGAGCGGGATTCGATTATCTGGTTCTCCCGCGAGATTACGCGACGGCTCGGTGGTGAAAAGTTTGCCGGCTACGTCTCGAAACTCGACTACGGCAACAACGACGTTTCCGGCAATCCCGGCAAGGACGACGGGCTGACCCATTCCTGGGTGAATTCCTCGCTCAAGATCACGCCGGTCGAGCAGGTCGATTTCCTGCGCAAACTGCTTGCGCGCAAGCTGCCGGTCTCGGCCAAGGCCTACGACATGACGTCAGCCATCATCCCGACATTCAAAGCCGGAGGCTGGACGGTGCAAGGCAAGACCGGCAGCACCAGGTTGGCCAACGATGCCGACAAGATCAGGGACAAGCGTTCGCTCGGCTGGTTCGTCGGCTGGGCGAAGAAGGACGGTCAGCAGATCGTCTTTGCGCGTCTCATCGTCGACACGAAGCGCACCGACGTGCCCAAGGGCTGGAGCACACGCTCCGGATTTCTGAAGGACCTGCCGCTGCTGATGAAATAATTCGGTCAGACGCTTCGGCGGGCACGGATGATGTGGCCGCCGGAATTGCTCGTGATTGCCTTCGGTGCTCCGGAAAAGCGGGCGGCAATATCGCCGCTCTCGATATCTTCGATCTCGTCGAACCCGAGATCGGTCAGGGATTCCGCCAGCTCTGTCGGAACAAAGAAGCTGATCCATGGCTCCCCGACAGAAGCGACGCGCGCGGCATGGAAGGCCAGCGCGGCCTGCCCCGCCGCATCGCGGTTCTCAGCCGGTTCGCTATAGTCGAACACGACCTCCGAGCCAGGGATGCCGGCAATCCAGGACAGCGTTTTAAAGATCGCTTCTTTCGTCAGGTAGGGCACGACCCCCAACCACATGAAGAAGCTGGGCTCGGCCTGATGCAAACCGGCCGCGGTCAGTTCCGCGGACAGGCTTTGCCGCTCGAAATCGACTGGCACGAATGTGGTGGCGGGTGGCTCGGCAAGCCCGCTATCGGCAATGCATTTGCGTTTCCAGGCTTGCGTCGCCGGGTGGTCGACTTCGAACACGCTGAGATCCGGATACGGATTGCGCAGCGAAAACGTATCGAGGCCGGCGCCAAGCACGACGAGCTGCCGGATGCCGCGCCGGACCGCCGCCGCCAGCCAGTCCTCGGCAAAGCGGGCGCGCGCGGTGACGAACAGGCGCATGCGCCGGCGGCGCTCGTCTTCCTGCTCGAGCTCTTGTGCCGTGGGTGCCGCTTCACCCAGAATCGCGATCGCGTAGGGATCGCGAAACAGCCCCGCCTGCGGTGAAAACTGATGCAGGGCTCTCATGCGTGCGACGCCAAGGGCGGTTCGGCTGGGTGTTGCGTGTTCCATGCTGGTGATTCCAGTTTATGTCGTGCATTTTCGCAAGTCTCTGCGACTGGTCTGCGACATGTGTGGTGACATTTCCTGACGGCCAGGCCAATCAGCGCTCTTTACCTGACGCAACGCTGCCTCTAAAACCTCGCCCGCTACCGGACGCCTCCGGCTTTTCCCACGACCACCCGCGCTCGTTTGCGGGACTGGATAGGAGATACAAATGCTGAATTCCGTTTCCCTGACATTTCCCGATGGCTCCGTCCGCGACTACGACGCGGCGATGACCGGTTCTGGCCTTGCCGAATCGATCTCGAAGTCGCTGGCCAAGAAGGCCGTCGCCTACGCCATCGACGGCACCGTGCGCGACCTGTCTGACCCGCTCGGCAAATCCGGCAAGGTCGAGATCATCACCCGCGACGATGCGCGCGCTCTTGAGCTTATCCGTCACGACACCGCGCACGTGCTGGCGGAAGCCGTGCAGGAGATATGGCCGGGAACGCAGGTGACCATCGGACCGGTGATCGAGAACGGATTCTATTACGACTTCGCTCGCAACGAGCCGTTCACCCCGGATGATTTTCCGGTGATCGAGAAGAAGATGCGCGAGATCATTGCGCGCAACAAGCCGTTCACCAAGGAAGTCTGGTCGCGCGACAGGGCGAAAAAGGTCTTTGCCGACAAGGGCGAGCGCTACAAGCTCGAGCTGATCGACGCCATTCCCGAGGATCAGGATCTCAAGATCTATGCGCAGGGCGACTGGTTCGACCTCTGCCGTGGCCCGCACATGGCCTCAACCGGCCAGATCGGCAATGCCTTCAAGCTGATGAAGGTGGCCGGCGCCTATTGGCGTGGCGATTCCAACAACCCGATGCTGACGCGCATCTACGGTACGGCCTGGGCCGACCAGGCGCAGCTCGATGCCTATCAGACGATGCTGGAGGAGGCCGAGAAGCGCGACCACCGCAAGGTCGGCCGCGAGATGGACCTGTTCCATTTCCAGGAAGAGGGGCCGGGCGTCGTGTTCTGGCATGCCAAGGGCTGGAAGATGTTCCAGAACCTGGTCAACTACATGCGCCGCCGCCTCGACGAGCAGGGCTACCAGGAGGTCAACGCGCCGCAGGTKCTSGACAAGAGCCTGTGGGAAACGTCMGGCCACTGGGGCTGGTATCGCGACGCCATGTTCAAGGTGACGGTCGCCGGCGACGACACCGACGACGACCGTGTCTTTGCGC
>NZ_JBFUGJ010000137.1:0-14869 GCF_056402975.1 Mesorhizobium sp. P3_A9
TGCGTGGCCTGCGCGCGGCAAGGCTGCAGGCCATCCTGCAAAAGATGCGGGACAATTTCGCCGATCCCGCCATTTCGGCCCAGAGCGTTGCCTCGCAATTGCGGCTCTCGGTGCGCTATGTCCATGACCTGCTGCAGGAAACCGGGGTGAGCTTTGCCGAGCGCATTCACGAATTGCGCCTGCAGAGGGCGCACCGGATGCTTTGCGACAGGCGCAACGACCGGATGCGCATCAGCGAGATCGCGCTGCTCAGCGGCTTCTCCGACGTTTCCTATTTCAATCGCTGCTTCCGCCGCCGCTTCGGCTCGACGCCGAGCGGCGCCAGGTAGGTTCGCGCCGCCAGTCCTGTCGAGCGCCAAATCGACTGCGGCTGAATCGCCACACCGACCGGGAAAGCGCCGCCCCACTATCCCAGACAATTCCAGTGCGGCCCAGCCCAAGACGTGACCCGCGGACAATGCAACACCGGGTGCTCGATCGCCGCGGAGCATTTTCGCGGCGGGGACCACAACCCTTGGGGCGGCAGACAAAATGAAAACGATCCTACTCGCTACGGCCTTCATCCTCGCGCCGATCGGCATGGCATGCGCGGCAGACATCACTGAGGCATCGCCCGTTTCCGGCTACGACTGGTCCGGCCTCTATGCCGGCGTCGACATCGGATACGTGGCCGGAAGGTCCGATCTCTTCATCGCCGGCGGCGGCATCGGTGGGGCCACGGACCTTAACCTTCCCCTCGATCCAGACGGTTTTATTGGCGGTATTCATATCGGCGCCAACTACCAGATGGCGAACCGCTTCGTCATCGGCGCCGAGGCTGACATCGCCTACAGCAATGCCGACGGACTGACGCCCCTCGATGCTAGTGGCGGTGGTTTCAGCACATTGCTCAAGAGCGAACTTAAGTGGTCGGGTGCGGCGCGGCTGCGGGCGGGCTACGCTTTCGATCGGACTTTGCCCTACATCGCTGCCGGCGTGGCCGCGGCAAAGTATGAAGTGACTGCGATCGGCGGTAGCGGCGCCGTTCAAATACCATTCCACGATGAGACCCATGTCGGCTGGACCGTTGCGCCGGCATCGAGCATGCCTTCACCGACCGGTGGATCGCGCGGGCCGAATATCGCTACTCCGACTTCGGCAGCAAGGACCTCTCGATAGCAGCCGGTCTGCTCACGGAGACGCATGTCGATCTGCAGACGCACGATGTCCGGGTCGGGCTCAGCTACAAGTTCTGATCGGCTGAAGCGGCCATCTTTCCCTAGGGGGAGATGGCCAGCAGATCAGAGGAGGCCGGCTTCCCAGCCAGGATTCTCAAGAAAAAATTACCAGAACGGCCGGAATGAGGACTCGATTCTACTTGAACAGAGTAGTAGCGTGAYAACCGGGTGAGAAAAAAGATAAAACGATTGGGGAGCATCAGCACATAGTTCGTTGATGACTTTTCGAATGCCTGCCATCTCGGCTGGCCGCAGATGATGATTACAGAATCCAAGCCCAGCAGACATGACTGATCGCGGAAGCGTCGACGCCTGATTGAATCGAGGCGATAGCTTGTTGTTCGCGGCTGTATTCGATGGTCCCTCGGATAAATCCGATACGGACGCACCGACCCTTCGGACGAAATTACTTTGGAGTTTCACAGCATAGACTGAATTCAGATTGGTGGGTGGGGAAATGACCAACATGCTGGATGACGCGATGGCGGACGAAGTCTCTCCCGCTATCGATGGCGCGGTCGGCGACGAGGAGCCAGTCCCGATGGAGGCTGCGCCGCCGCCGCCAAACGTGGTGCCGGCGACGACTGCAACCGGCGATGTCTATGTGACGATCGCGCGCGATGGCCTCAACCTGCGAGCAGGCCCTGGCACGGAGTTCGCGGTTGTCGGCGTTCTTCAACTGGGTACACGTGTCCACCTTCTGAAGCGGGAAGGGACGTGGGGACAGGTGGACCGGAACGGCGACGGCGCCGCGGATGGCCACGTGCTGCTGTCCTATCTTCGGCCCGAGCAGGCGGATGGCAGCCCACCGCAACCGGCGCAGCCATCATCGCCGTCAGGCAGCTTCGTCACGCTGGACAAAGTTCTCCTGCAGACCATCATGGACCGCTGTGGCGGCGTTCATATCCGGTCGCAGCTCAATCTGGATGTCGTCGCCGACGCACTCAATCGCGCGATGTTGCTCGCCGATGCCGGTACGCGACTGAGGGAAGTCGCGTTCCTGTCGCAGGCGGTCATCGAGACGGATTATTTCCGGACATTCGAAGAGTATGGCAGGGGGCACGGCATGCCGTACGGACGGTATTACGGTCGCGGCATGCATCAGCTTACCTGGGAAGCAACCTACAATTCGTGCAGCCGTGCGATTTTCGGGGACAACCGCCTCGTGGCCGATCCGGACCTGATCATCAAGGACATAGGCACCAACATACAGGGGACTGCTTGGTACTGGAGGGACTACAAGCCGTTCAATGCCCTGGCCGATGCCGGGAATATCGATGAGATCATCAGGCGCCTCTATGGCGGAACGATCACCAGCAGCAAGCCGAAGGTGAGGAAGTCCGTCATTCTGCGGCGCAGTTTCTACACGACGATCAAGTCGACCCTCGACAGCCAGTAGCCCGAGGAAAATGATGCATTTTCTGTGGCGGCAATCGATCTTGACGAGCCTGTCATTGGCATTCCTGGCCGTCGTTCACGGCCGGGCGTTGGCTGACGATACGGCTGATGCCTCGAGGGCGTTTGCCGACGTCAACTGGGCCTGGTCGGATCGCGGACCGTGCAGCGACGTTCTGCTTTGCGCGACCTATCTTGGTGACTTTTCCATCAAACTTCACCTCGATGGCACGATTACCCCGGTCTTGCACGTACAGAGACTGACCACATCAGCTCACGACTGCATTCAGCGCGCCTTGGAAGCCTTGGCGCACGGAGATAAGGCGCTGGCGGTCTCATGGGTCGTCGCTACGCAGTTACATAACCAGGACGAAATGGATTGGCTGGGAACGCACTCAAACCTTGTTGTGKCGACCTTGGATCATTTTGATCACTAGAAAATCAAGGAGGGGCCGTGGCAGAGCCGACACCGGATAATGGGGCCTCAGTGGTGGACCTAAACGTATTGACCGCGGACAAGCAGATTGCCGGGCGGATTCTTGCCGCATACCAGAGGATGCTGCTTTGGCTGTTCCTGACGACGATCGCCGTGATCGCCGCGATCGTCGTCGCGGCGATCCTGACCATGAAGGCTCAGGGGGACAGCGATATCGCACCTGGAATTTTCCCGGTCGTGGTGCTGTCCGGCTGCCTGGGCTCTTTCTTCAGCGCGCTGATCCGCCTCTACCAGTTCGACGATCTGCCAAAGGCATTGGTCAGCCCTGTGTTGCAGGACCTGCCCAAATTCTATCTGTTTATCTATTCGCTCGTTCCGGCTGTTGTCGGAGCCATCGCCGCTGCGGTTCTCTATCTGGTCTTCGCCAGCAAGCTGCTGACCGTCGCTCAACTGATACCCGAATTCACGTGTAAGATCGGGGCTTGCAAGAACTTCACGGACCTGACGAGCAATTTCGGGCCGACGACCATGGAAGATTATGCCAAGGTCTTGATCTGGGGTTTTATAGCCGGGTTTGCCGAACGCCTTGTGCCGGACACGCTCCAGCGCTTTGCCAATGCGCTGGAGACTGGCGATGCCGTCAAGACGTCAAACGCGGATAACGCCGACAGCGACCCGGCGGTCGTGAACGAGAATGTCGCGCCGCCTGATCCGGCTGTCGGAAACGGTGCCGCACCCGCCGACAAGGCCAAGGGACAGCCTGTCGGCTGAGTGCGGTCCGGCCCCGCTATGGGGTGCCGGACCGAAACCGCTCTGCCCAATTTCCCGGCGCAGCCATCAGATCAGCTTCTCCAGCGTGATCGGCAAGTCGCGCACGCGCTTGCCCGTCGCATGGAACACCGCGTTGGCGATCGCCGGCGCGACACCGACAATAGCCAGTTCGCCGACACCCTTGCCACCGAGCACCGAGGAGTGCAGGTCGGGAATGCCGACCGAGATCACCTCGATGTCGGGAATGTCGGCATTGGTCGGCACCAGATAATCGGCGAGGTTGTTGTTGACGATGCGGCCGTGGCGGCGGTCCATGATGCCTTCTTCCAGCAGCGCCTGGCCGATGCCCATGATGATGCCGCCCTTCCACTGGCTTTCGGCGAGTTTCGGGTTGTAGAGCCGGCCGGAATCCAGCGCCGACACGACGCGCGACACCCGTACGGTGCCGAAATCCTCGTCGACGCGCACCTCGATGAAATGCGCGCACCAGGAGTGGCGGGAATAGTCGCCCTCGGTGTGCGGCAGCGACATGGCGATGGTGGTGTAGTTTTTGTAGCGGTCCTCGGCCGTCGAGTTGGCCGGCATGGTGTCGCCCGTGGCTTCGATTTGGTCGCGGCCGACGCTCTTGAGCAGTTCGGCGATGGAGACATCGGGGCCATCGCCGCGCGGTGCGGTGATACGGCCATTGGCGACAACCAAAGTATTGGCCTGCAGCGTGTGGAAGGGCGAACGCGGATCGCTGATGGCGAGCCCCACCAACTGGTCGAGCGCCGAGGTTGCGGCCTTGTAGACCGCGCCCGTCATGACGCCGGCAAGGCGCGAGCCGCCGGTGACGCCRGCGCGGGSRAAGYGSGAGTCGCCGAGCTTCACCRMCACGTSSTCSRCCGGMACGCCSASCGTYTCGGCSGCSGTCTGSGCMAGGATSGTGTAGGTGCCCTGGCCCATGTCGATSGASGAGCTTTCGACCTCGACCGARCCGTCGGCSAGGATGCGCACGATCGCCTCGCCATACGCGCGGCGCACCGGGTAGGTGCCGGCGGCGACGCCCCAGCCGATCAGCTGGTTGCCGTCACGCATCGAGCGTGGTGCTGGCGAGCGCCTGGCCCAGCCGAAGCGTTCTGCGCCAGCAGCAAAAGCCTCGCGCAACTGCCTAGTCGACCAGGCTTTTTTGGCGTGCGGGTCCTGCTCTGCATAGTTTCTGAGCCGGATCTCCAGCGGATCGATGCCGACCTCATAGGCAAGCTCGTCGATGGCGCTTTCGATGCCGAAAGCCGAGGGATTTTCGCCCGGCGCGCGCATGGCGCCCGGCACCACCGAGTTCACCCGCACGACATTCTGCTTCGAAGAGAAATTCGGCGTCGCGTACATGATCGAGGTGACCGAGCCGAGCGGCTCGACCCACATGCCGTCGATCGATGTTTCATTGACGCCGCGATGCACGATCGACTGGATCACGCCGTCATGGTCGGCGCCGATCGTCACCGTCTGCCGTGTCGCGGCGCGGCCGCCGTACCCGGTGAAAGTCTGGGGCCGCGTCATGACCAGCCGCACCGGCCGGCCGAGCATCTTGGCTGCACTGGCGGCCACCGCGCCGTGGCTGAGCGCCAGCGCCTTGGAGCCAAAGCCGCCGCCAATATAGGGCGAGACCAGCCGCACATTCTCGAACGGCACTTCGAACCATTCGGCATAGGTGCGGGCCATGCCGTCGAGCCACTGGCTCGGCTCCCACACGGTGAGATGGTCGCCTTCCCAGCGGGCGATCAGGCCGTGCGGCTCCATCGGCGCCTGGTATTCGCGCGGCGTGTTGTAGGCGGCGCAGATCCGCACCGGCGCCGAAGCGAAGGCGGCAGGCGCATCGCCCCATTCCTTGGTCATGGCGTCGATCGGAATGCCATCACCGGCCTTGCTGTCGCTGAGATCAACAATGGCAGGCGTCTCGTCATAGCTGACCTTGACCAGGGCAGCGGCAGCGACCGCCTGTTCGAAGGTTTCGGCGACGACAGCCGCGACATGCTGGCCCGAGAAGGTGATGTCGCGCGCCAGCGGGCAGTAGGGCTTGTCGGGCGGCGGTGTGCCGAACCAGTCCGATGCGGTTCTCAGGCTGATGATGGTGTCCGGCGTCAACACTTGCAGAACGCCGGGTGCTGTCTCGGCGGCTGCGGTGTCGATGGCGCGCACCTTGCCTGACGCAATCGTGCTTTCGACCAGCACGGCGTAGGCTAGCCCTTCGAGCTGCTGCTCGACGGCRTATTTCGCGGCACCGGTGATCTTGGCCGGGCCGTCGACGCGCGACAGCCGGCCGCCGACGGCTTCCGCCAGCGCGCCATCGGAGGCGTCACCATGTCTGATGTTGTGAACGGTCATGCCGTCTCTCCCAATTTGAGGATGGCGCGSGCGATRACGCGCGGCGCGAGCTCGATCTTGTAGTGGTTGGCGCCRTGGTCGACGGCGCCYTCSAYGGCGAGCAGGCTGGCGGCGCGGACGGTTTCCGGCTCCAGCACCTTGCCCCTCAACGCGTCTTCCACGGCCCGCGCGCGCCATGGCTTGGTGGCAACGCCGCCGAGCGCGACGCGCAGGTCGCGGATGGTGCGTCCATCGGCTTCCAGTTCGAGGCCGACGGCGGCACTCGCGGCGGCAAATTCATAGGACTGCCGGTCGCGGATCTTCAGATAGGTCGAGCGGCGGGCAGTAGCGGAGGCGGGAATTTCGATGGCGGTGATCATTTCGCCGGGCTCGATCGCATGTTCCTTGTCGGGCGTGCTGCCGGGCAGCAGGAAAAAGTCGTCCACCATAAGCTTGCGCTCGCCGAGATGGACTGTCGCGTCGAAGGCGACCAGCGCGGTGGCGAGGTCGCCGGGGTACATGGCGATGCAGGCCTCGCTGGTGCCAAGCACGGCGTGACCACGGGTAACGCCGCCGATGGCCGAACAGCCTGAGCCGGGCTGCCGCTTGTTGCAGGCGGAAAAATTCGCGGGATCGCGGAAATAGGGGCAGCGCGTGCGCTGCATTAGATTGCCGCCGATGGTCGCCATGTTGCGGATCTGCGCCGACGCCGCCTGCCAGAGCGCTTCGGAGATTGCGGGGAAGCGGCTCTTGATGTCGGCATGGTCGGCGACGTGGCCCATTCTGGCGAGCGCGCCGATGGTGGCGCCGCGCTCGGTCACTTCGATCCGGTCCAGCCCCTTGAGATGGGTGATGTCGACCAGGCTATCGGGCTCGGCAACGCCGCATTTGGCGAGATCGATCAGTGTCGTGCCACCGGCAAGCAGCATGGCGCCGGGCAGGGCGGCTGCCTGGCGTGCGGCATCGATCGAGCCGGCGCGGAAATAGGAAAAATCCCTCATGATGCGACCTCCAGGGCTGCCTGTCGGACAGCGGCGACAATGTGCGGATAGGCGCCGCAACGGCAGAGATTGCCGGCCATGTATTCGCGGATCTCTTCATCCGAGCCGGCATGGCCCTCACGGATGCAGGCGACCGCCGACATGATCTGGCCCGGCGTGCAATAGCCGCACTGGAAGGCGTCCTGCTCGAGGAAGGCAGCCTGCACGGGATGCAGTTCGCCCTCCCGCGCAAGCGCCTCTATGGTGGTGATGGTGCGGCCCTCGGCTTGTGCTGCCAGCGTCAGACACGCCAGCACGCGCTCGCCGTCGACATGCACGGTGCAGGCGCCGCACTGGCCGTGGTCGCAGCCTTTCTTGGTGCCGGTCAGGCCGAGCCTGTCACGCAAGGCGTCGAGCAGCGTGACGCGGGGTTCGAGCTGCAATTCGTGGTGCTGGCCGTTGATGTCGAGATGGATGGGGACTGTTGTTTTCGTCATGGGCGTCGGGCTCCAATTGCTTGACGCGAAGTCGGTTGATCTCATGTCGGGCAGGCGAGGGCAGCCGGCGGATCTAGCGCCCGCTATCCTGCCCTTCGCTGTCGCTTTGGGCACTCTCGTTCGGGAAGCCACGTAATCGGCTTCCCGTCGCTGCGCGGACCACTCTCAGGCCAACAGATCCTCGATGCGGATCGGAAAGCGGCGAGGCCGCACGCCGGTTGCATGCCAGACCGCGTTGGCAACCGCGCCGGCGGTGCCGGTGATGCCGATTTCGCCGACGCCCTTGATGCCGAGCGCATTGACGTAAGGGTCGTCCTCATGGACCAGAAGCGCCTCGACCGATGGAACGTCGGCATTCACCGGGACATGGTATTCGGCGAGGTTGGCGTTCTGGATCCGCCCCGAGCGCCGGTCGGGGACGGCTTCCTCGTGCAGCGCGAAGGAGACGCCCCAGATCATGCCGCCATAATACTGGCTGCGCACAAGCCTGGGATTGATGACCCGCCCGGCGGCGAAGGCGCCGACCAGCCTTGTGACGCGGATCTGCCCGAAATCGGGATCGACCTTGACCTCGGCGAAGACGGCGCCATGCGCGTGCTTGGCATAGGTTTCCTGGGATGCCGGGTCCGGAGCGCCCTTGCCGTGGCCTTCGATCTCGGTGAGGCCAGCGCGGGTGAGGATCTCGGCATAGCTTTCGCTCCGATTCTCATCGTCGCGGCGATACAGCCGGCCGCCGCGCGCCACCACGCCTTCATTGCCGGCGCCGAACAGCGGCGAGGCCTCGTTGCCGGTGGCGAGATCGGCGAGCCTGGCGATCACGGCGGCGCCCGCATTGTGGATCGCCATGCCGGCCGTCGCCGTATGGCCGGAGCCGCCGGCAATGCCCGCATTGGGCAGGTCGGAACTGCCGGCCCTGAAATCGACCTGGTCGATGTCGAGCCCCAACCCATCGGCGGCGATCTGGGCGAAAGCGGTCCAGGCGCCTTGCCCCATGTCCTGCGCGCCGGTCTCCATCAGGCCGCTGCCATCGGCCTTCAGCACGGCTCGCGCCTCGGCCTGGAACATGATGGCCGGGAAGGTCGCCGTGCCCATGCCCCAGCCGGTAAGGAAACCGTCGGCGTCGCGCATCAGCCGCGGCTGCAGCGGGCGGCTCGCCCAGCCGAACGTCTCGGCCGCCTGTCTGTAGCATTCGCGCAGTGCCTTGGAGGAAAACGGCTTACCGGTCATCGGCTCGACCTCGGCATAGTTCCGCAGCCGGAATTCCAGCGGGTCCATGCCACAGGCGTGCGCCGCCTCATCGATGGCGCTCTCGAGCGCGATCGAGCCGGTGGCTTCGCCGGGCGCGCGCATGAACAGCGGCGTACCGGTGTCGAGCCGCACCGCCTCGTGCGAGGTGGTGATGGCAGGGCTGGCATAGAGCGTGTGCGAGGCGTCCGCCGCCGGCTCGAAGAAATCGTCGAAGGTGCTCGACGTGGTCTTGGCGTGATGGGTTATGGCCGTCAGCCGCCCCTCGCCATCCATGCCCATGCGCAAGGTCTGGCGCGTTGGCGCGCGGTGGCCGACAGGCCCGTACATCTGCTCGCGCCGCAGCACCAGCTTGACGGGACGGCCAACGAGACGCGCCGCCAGGATGCCCAGCACCTGCGGTCCGGAAATCATGCCTTTCGAACCGAAGCCGCCGCCGAGGAAGGGGCTGCGGATGTGGATGTTTTGCGGCGCGATGCCGAACAGGCCGGCGATGCGGCCCTGCGCCATAGCCAGGCCCTGGCTCGGCGTGTCGATCGACAGCCGGTCGCCATCCCAGGCGGCGACGATCGCGTGCGGCTCCATGGCGTTGTGGTACTGGGCCGGCGTCTCGTAGGTGGCTTCGATCCGCGTCTTTGCCGATTTGAGGCCGGCCTCGACATCGCCCTTGTGCTGAACGGCCGGATTGCCGACGCCGACACCGCGCGGCACGAAGCTTTCGGCATCGTCGAGACCGACGCGCGCCGGCAGCGCTTCATAGCGCGGCGAGAGCAGCGCCGCCCCTTCGGTCGCCGCTTCCAGCGTTTCGGCGATCACCACGGCGATGCTCTGGTTGGGGTAGCGGACCCCGTCGTTCTGCAACAGGTCGAGCCGGAACATGAAGGGATGGTCCTTGGCGTCCGGGTCAGCGGCGAGCGCCGGCCGGTTCTTGGGCGTCATCACCTCGACCACGCCCTTGTGCGCCTTGGCTGCCTCGACATCCAGCGAGGCAACGCGGCCGCGCGCGATGCTGGAGACAGCGAGCACGGCGTAGAGCATGCCGGGCGGATGGTTGTCGGCCGCATAGCGGGCTGCACCGGTGACTTTCAGAAAACCGTCGCGGCGGGTCAGTGGCTGGCCGATGCTGGAGCCCTGGCGGGCATGGGCGGGCTGCTGGTTGAGGCTGAGTTCAAGCGTCATGGCGCGCTCCGGGAATGTTTGAGAACGGGGAGGCAGGAAGGGCCGGCAGCCGCTCGGGCGTTCCCGCCAGGGCGGATATCAGCGCCCTGACCACGATGCGGCGGGCAAGCTCGATCTTGAACGCATTGTCGCCGGAGGGGCTGGCATCGGCCAAGGCRGCGTCCGCCGCACCGGCGAAGGTCGCCGCGTTGGCATCGGCGCCAAGCAGGATGGCTTCCGCCGAGCGCGCCCGCCACGGCTTGGCCGCGACGCCGCCGAGCGCCAGCCGCGCGGCGCGGATCTTGCCGCCATCGACGACAAGTGCCGCGGCGGCCGAGACGACGGCGAAGGCATAGGAGGTGCGCTCGCGCACCTTGAGATAACGAGCATTGGCGGCGAAGGAGGCCGCCTCCGCCGGCAGGCGCACCGCCACGATCAGGTCGCCGGGCTCCAGCGCATTCTCCCGCTGCGGCGTTTCGCCGGGAAGCCGGTGGAATTCCTCCAGCGTGACGTGGCGCCGGCCCTTCTTGCCCTCGATCTCGACGACGGCGTCGAGCGCCACCAGCGGTACGCAGAAGTCCGACGGATGGGTGGCGATGCAGGCATCGCTCCAGCCGAGTACCGCGTGCAGGCGGTTCTCGCCACCCAGTGCATCGCAGCCGGCGCCTGATACACGCTTGTTGCAGGCGCTGGCGGTGTCGTAGAAATAGCTGCAGCGCGTTCGCTGCAGGAGATTGCCGCCGACAGTGGCGGCGTTGCGAAGCTGCGCCGAGGCACCCGACAGCAGCGCTTCGGCCACCGCCGGATAGGCTTTTGCAAACGCCGCGTCGTGGGCGAGATCGGCATTGCGGACCAGTGCACCGATGCGCAGGCCGCCATCGTCCAGCCGTTCGATGCGATTGAGTTCCGGCAGCCGAGAGATGTCGACGATGCGCTCGGGGCTGGTGATGCCGCCCTTCATCAGGTCGAGCAGATTGGTGCCGCCGGCCAGATAGGCCGAACCCGGCTCGGCCGCCGCCGCGATGGCGTCGGGAATGGTGGCGGGTCTGATATAGTCGAAGTCTCTCATGCCGCGGTCCTCCGGTCGGCTTTGGCAAGTTCTACCTGGGCTTCCAGGACGGCCTCGACGATGCCGCCATAGGCCGCGCAGCGGCATATGTTGCCACTCAGCCCCTCGCGGATGCGTTCGGGATCGTCGCCGGCCTGTCCCTCGGCGATCAGGCCGAGCGTGCTCATGATCTGGCCGGGTGTGCAGAAGCCGCACTGGAAGCCGTCATGGGCGATGAAGGCGGCCTGCACCGGATGCAGCTCTTCACCGTGGGCGACGCCTTCGATGGTCAAGACATCGGCGCCGTCATGGCTGACCGCCAGCGCCAGGCAGGAGTTGATGCGCTTGCCGTCGACCAGCACCGTGCAGGCGCCGCACTGGCCGCGGTCGCAGCCCTTCTTGGTGCCGGTGAGATCGAGCCGCTCGCGCAGCAGGTCGAGCAGGGTTACGCGCGGATCGACCTCCAGCTCGTGTCGGTGCCCGTTGATGGTGAGCGTGATGGGAAGGCTGGTCATGGGCGTCTGGCTCCAGTTTGCTTGACGCGGATGGGAAGTGAACTGGTGCCTTGCCGGAGAAGGGCAAGGTAACCTTATGGTCAGGCGTGGGCGGACGTGGAGATGACCGCGGATCTCCCGGGAGACAGGCGGGCAGGGGAGATGTCGGCTTGCAGGTTCGAAAGACGTGACATATCGCTTCCCCTTCTTATATGATGAAGGCGCTCCACTTAAAACGGAGGTGCCTCCGTTTATTAGTTGGGGCTTGGCCTGGCCGGGTTCAAGTCCCATATTTCGTCCGTGGAGAAAAAATTGGCCGAAGCCGTCATCACAGAAAACAAGGCCGCAGAGGAAAAACCGCTGCGTGCCGATGCACAGCGCAACCGCGACCGACTGGTCGAGGTGGCGGCTTCTGTGTTTGCCGAGCRCGGCATCGATGCCTCGCTGGAAGAGATCGCGCGCCGCGCCGGTGTCGGCATCGGCACGCTCTACCGGCATTTCCCGACGCGCGAGCATCTGGTCGAGGTGGTCTACCGGCGTGAGGCGGAGGGCCTGTGCGCGGCCGCCGGTGATCTCGCGGCAAAACATCCGTCCGATGTCGCGCTGGAGCAGTGGATGCAGCGCTTTGTCGACTACATCGCCACCAAGCGCGGCCTGGCGACCAGCCTGCGCATCCTGTTCAGCACCAATTCGACGCTGTTTTCAGACACGTCCGGGCGAGTGTCGCAGGCCTTGCGCCAACTGGTCGAGGCGGCGGTGGCCGACGGCACCATCCGCGGTGATGTCGACGCCTCGGATGTGCTGCACGCGCTGTCGGGCATCTACTCAGCGCCCGACACGCCGGAGTGGCGCGACCGCTCGCGCCGGCTGGTCARGCTSYTGATGGACGGGTTGCGGTTCGGGGCCAAGAAGGGGTGACACCGTGGGCGACCTCAGCTTGCTGCTGAACAGGTTCGTCAGTGGAGAGGACACCGGCCTGGCAGCCGCCAACAGCTTGGAAGTGTTGCTCGACGACGCCTATCCTGATGACGAGCTTGTTCAAAGTGCCGTTATGGACCTTGCGATGTACAGACCCGGCGGCGGCCCCTTTCTGTTCGACACGCCGGAGATTCAACGGCGCCTGCATCGCCTTCGCGACTATCTTTCGCGCCGCACCTAAAGAGACCCAGGGCGAACCTGGACACTGGGCTTGCATCTGAATGAGAGCGGTTGTTAAAATCCTCACATTTCAAGGGATGCACAGGCCCAACGCATGACCGCTCGCAAAGCGCAAAGGACGGCACGGCTGATCGATCTGCTGTCGCAGCGGCGGGTCATCCATCTTAGCGAGGCGGCGGCGCTTCTCGGCGTCTCGGAGATGACGGTGCGGCGCGATATCGCCACCAACCAGGGGCAGATCGCCTATCTCGGCGGACACATATTGGCGGCGGCCGAGATCGAGGCCGATATCCCTTACGAGCTGGCGACCGCGGCCGACAGCCATGCGGCGGCGAAGCGCGAAGCCTGCGCGCATGCGGTGCGCAGGATACGGCCCGACGAGACGATCTTCATCGACTGCGGCACGACGCTGATCCATATGATCGATCTCATTCCCGACAATTATCAAATAACGGCAATATGTTACGCCATGAATGTGGCGGAGCGCCTGAGCCGCAAGGCCAATGTCACGATCATCATGCTGGGCGGCGTCTATCATCCGGCGTCGGCGTCTTTCTCGGGCACGCATGATTTCGAGATCTTGAACAGCGTCGGCATCAACGCGGCCTTCCTGTCGGCCGCCGGCGTCGATGCCAAGCGCGGCGCCACCTGCGAACATTTTCACGAGGCGGTGGTGAAACAGAAGGTGATGGGCCTGGCGCGCGAGAATTATCTGGTCATCGACTCCAGCAAGATCGGCAAGCTCAAGCGCGCCTTTTTCTCAACCATGGACGGCTTCGACGCCATCGTCACCGAACATGGTGAGGTCGGGCCGGATTCATTTCAGCCGCAGGCCTGACTCCGTTTGACATTTCATCAACCTGATGGAAAAGTCACAAAAAAAGTAAGAGAAGTCTCAAAAGAGACTCTCGACAGTCTGGGGTGGGGACGCGTCAAAGGGAGGAAGTGCGGGCGTCATGATCGAACCGGGTTCGACTGCGCTGATTTCCGAGGCCCCCTTGCTGCGCGTCGAGGGCGTCAGGAAGCGGTTCGGCGGCGTCAATGCGCTGCGCGGCGTCAGCCTCGAAATCTTGTCCGGTGAAGTGCATGCGCTGCTTGGCGAAAACGGCGCCGGCAAATCGACGCTGATCAAGATCCTGAGCGGCGTGCATGTGCATGATGGCGGCTCGATCGAAATCGACGGCAAGCCCGTCTCATTCGTTTCGCCCGCCCAGTCGCGCGATGCCGGCGTGGCGGTCGTCTACCAGGATCTGAGCCTGGTCGAATCGCTTTCGGTCGCCGACAATCTGCTCTTGGGACGAGAACCGAAGACACGGCTTGGCTTCCTGAAAAAACGCCAGCTGGTGGCGCAGGCCGAGGCGTTCCTCAAATCGCAGAACATCCCGCTCGATGCCCGCGCCATGGTTGGCTCGCTGCCCTTCGCCTATCGCCAGATGACCGAGATCGCCAAGGCGCTGATGGGCGATGTCCGCCTGCTCATTTTGGACGAGCCGACCTCGGCGCTGACCGACGACGAAGAAAAGATCCTGTTCGAGGCGATCCGCGCCGTTGCCGCGCGCGGCGTCGGGGTGATCTACGTCACCCATCGCCTCAACGAAGTGTTCCGGATTTCGAACCGGGTGACCGTGTTCCGCGACGG
Organism: Mesorhizobium sp. P3_A9; assembly: GCF_056402975.1. Classification (NCBI taxonomy): domain Bacteria; kingdom Pseudomonadati; phylum Pseudomonadota; class Alphaproteobacteria; order Hyphomicrobiales; family Phyllobacteriaceae; genus Mesorhizobium; species Mesorhizobium sp. P3_A9. The sequence goes on from NZ_JBFUGJ010000137.1 coordinate 14,382, forward strand.
GCAGAATGCCGGAACATTCGTCACGGCGCAGAGCAATATGCGGCAATTGGTGGGCGCGATCGTCGGGCCGGATCATGCTGTTCTGAAGACGGACGGCGCCGGGCAAGGCACGCCGTCATCGGCTTCCGCTGGCTCCTCCCAAAAACCTGTGCTCGAGCTGACTGATGTCAGCAATGACAGGCTCGATCGCGTCAACCTCGAATTGCGCGGGGGCGAGATCCACGGCCTCGCCGGCCTGATCGGCAGCGGGCGGACCGAAATCCTGCAGACCATCTTCGGCCTGCGGCCCGTCCAGTCGGGCGAGGCCAGCCTCGACGGCGTGTCGTTGAAGGGCACAGACCCGGCGGCAGCGATACGGCAAGGCATCGCGCTGGTGCCGGAGGACCGGCATGTCCAGGGCCTGGTCCTCGAACATTCGATCGAGCGCAATCTGACCCTGCCGCGCTTGCCGACTTTCTCGCGCCTCGGCTGGCTGCAGCGCGGTCCGG
>NZ_JBFUGJ010000138.1:0-14838 GCF_056402975.1 Mesorhizobium sp. P3_A9
GCCCAGCTCTCGATGGGCGAGGAAAGCGATATCCATGTCGTGATCGGCGATCTCTGCCCGCGCCCGCAGGTTCTGGGCATGCTTGGCCGGTTTTTCGCCCAATGCCCGGGCACGCGCCTGCATCTGCATTTCGAGGCCGTCGGCGGTCCGTGGGAGCGGCTTTTCGATGACGAAGCCGATCTGATCCTGCACTGGGTCGACAAGGGCGATGCGCGGGTGGAATGGGTCGATCTGTGCAAGGTGCCGTTCGTTCCCGTGGTGGCGCCGGGCTTTCTGCCGGAACGCATCAAAGAGCCGATCACGCCCGATCAGATGCAGGCACTCACCCAATGCGTCATGCGCGACAGCGCCCGCCATTCGCCACAACAAGACTATTCGCTGATCGAAGGCGCGCCGCAATGCCTGGTGGCCGACCAGGGCATGAAGAAGGAAATCATCCTGCAGGGCCTCGGCTGGGGCCACCTGCCCCGCTTCCTGATCGAGGAGGAGCTCGGCGACGGACGCCTGCACTCCATTGCCGGCCGTCATCTGCCTGGCCGTATCGAAGAACTCGTGGTGGCGCGTCGCCGCGACAGGCCGCACGGACCGGTCGCGAACCGGTTATGGGATCACGTTCAGCAGGAAGCGCCTGCGTTGCGCCTCGCGCTCGAGCCGCGGAAGATTGCCTCCCAGGTTAAGAACCCACCAGCCAGCGGAAGGCGCGGCGTATAAAGGCCTGGCCACCTTCGGTGACCGGTTCGCCATGCGCCATCAGGACCTTTTCAGCCGGCCATGCGAGCACGCGCTGGATGGCCGCGCGTGCGGCGGCGCGGTCAGTAAAGGCAGCCCGGAACTTTCGCGGCACCGATGGCTCGGCGGCCACCATCAGGTCCAGCCGGGCAACCAGTGCACGCCAGCCCTTGAACCATCCAAGGCGGAAATGCTGGATGAGATCGGTGAACAGCACCGACCTGCTTTGGCGGTGAAAGAACACAATCTCTGATGTGATCCTGTTGCCGTGCATGACGACCTGGTCGAGATCGTCGGCCCAGTCCGGCACCGGCGTATCGTCGAGGTCGCAGTCGAAGCGGATACCCCCGCGCTTTTCGCGCAGGCCGGGCGGCGCATAGGCCCTTGCATCGGGATAGAAACGCTGCCAGTCGCCAAGGAACAGATGGTGGAGCGAATTGGGCGCGATCAGGAAGCGCACCTCACCCAGGGCATCGACCTCGGCGCGAAGCGCGTCCGTGAGCTCGGTCGGCGACCAGATGAAGAGACCACCACCGGACAGTTGGATGACGGCCATGCGCGTCGGGTAGTGGAAGCCTGCGGCCGCCGTCACGGTCGAACCGTCGGCGATCCAGATACCAGGACCGAATTCTTTGAGAACACCAACCATTTTGCACAGACTTTCGATTGATCGGCTTGAATTCCGATGCGCCGCATCAGACCCTTCCGGCGACGAACCGTACTGGCCGTGCTGCCGACAACTGGCAGCCACACATCTAAATTTTACATATGTGTAAATTTACACTACGGTATAAAAATGGCAATCCCCAAGCGCACAGAACGGTCGCGAAACCTCATCCTCGACGCCGCCGACCTGGCGTTCCGGGAACTCGGCTTCGCCGGCACTTCGGTGGAAGAGATCGCGATCCGCGCCGGTTTGACCCGCAAGACGGTCTACAATCTGTTCAGTTCGAAAGGGGAGATCGCGCTGCGGCTCATCGCCAGTGTGGAGGCCGAGGACGCGCCCTACCGCGCCCGCATGGAAGCCAACGAAGACGTCTTCGTCCTGCTCGAAACCGTCTTTCTCGACAGTGCGCGCTGGTGCCTGGCCAATCCGTCGCTCGCCAGGCTGGCCCTCGCCCCCGGCGAGCGCCCTTCCCTACAGCCGCCGCCCGACCGCCCTTCCTTCCAGCGTCTGGTGCGGGATCTGCTCGTGCTCGGCCAGCGGCAAGGTGCCATCCGCAGGGATGACGACGCCAATTTCATGGCGCTGGTGTTGCTTGGCATATACGGCCAGGCGATGCTTTCGGCGCTCTCGGGAGGGTCGTTCCGCGACGACAAGATCAGGCACATCATCCGCATCGTCGTCGAAGGCATCGGCGAACGCCCGGTGGCCCGAAGGGGCAACCAGTGACGGTCGCAATCTCCGGCCAGCGATAGGCAGCTATGTTACTGCAGCAGTCCCTTGACGATGCCGCTCGCCTTGCCGAAGTCCATCTGGCCGGCATATTTCTGCTTCAGCGCGGCGATCACCTTGCCCATATCCTTCTGGCTGGCAGCACCCGCCGCCGCGATCGCTTCGCGTGCGGCAGCCGCGATCGCCGCATCGTCGAGCTGCGTCGGCAGGAAGCCGCGGATGATCTCCATCTCGCCGCGTTCCTGCGCCGCCAGTTCCGGCCGCTTGCCGTCTTCGAAGGCTTTGGCCGAYTCCTCGCGCTGCTTCACCATCTTGGCCAGGATCTGCAGGATCTCYTCGTCGCTGGCSGGSTCCTTGGCCGAACCGCGATTGGSGATGTCGCGRTCATGRATGGCGGCCTGGATCAGCCGCAATGTCGGCAGCCGGTGCTTGTCCTGCGCCTTCATCGCGCTCTTCAGGGATTCGGCGATTTTCGCGCGCATGGTACTTTCTCCTTCGAACGGCGCGGACAATAACCGTGGCGAACTCGCAAAGCAAATCTCATCAAGCCACTGATATTGTTCAACGAAATAAAACATCATGGTTTTGGCGCGGCATCATTGACCGCTCTGGCCCCTTCCCCTATGTACTCGGCCTTGCATAAGACAATGAATTGACGCGCGCGGGCTCGAGAGATCGTTGCCGTGCCGGAAGCTGCGCAGATGGCTCGCCGGGCCATTCGAAGCGCGCAGCCTGATAGGAGTGCCGCCATGGCCGAGATGACCGCCCCTTGGGCAACCGAAAAGCCGACCGCCCTGCTGGTGCTGGCTGACGGCACCGTCATCGAGGGTCGCGGCCTCGGCGCCACCGGTTCCGCCGTCGCCGAAGTCTGCTTCAACACCGCGCTCACCGGCTACCAGGAAATCCTCACCGATCCGTCCTATGCCGGCCAGATCGTCACCTTYACCTTYCCGCATATCGGYAAYATCGGCACCAATGRCGAGGACATYGARGAYCTCAACCCRGCCGCTCGCGCCGGCGCCGTCGGCGCCGTGTTCAAGGCCGATGTCACCAACCCGTCCAACTACCGTGCCGGCACCGGTCTCGACGAGTGGCTGAAGAAGCGCGGCATCGTCGCCCTGTCGGGCATCGACACCCGCGCGCTCACCGCGCTGATCCGCGAAAAGGGCATGCCCAACGCCGTCATCGCGCATGCGCCCGACGGCGTCTTCGACCTCGACGATTTGAAGCAGCGCGCCGCCGCCTGGTCCGGCCTGATCGGGCTCGACCTTGCCAAGGAAGTCACCTCGGGCCAGTCCTCGGTCTGGCGCGAGACGCCCTGGGTGTGGAACGAAGGCTTTGGCGAACAGGCCGAACCGTCCATGCACGTCGTCGCCATAGACTACGGCGTCAAGCGCAACATCTTGCGCCTGCTTGCCGGCCTCGGCGCCAAGGTCACCATCGTTCCGGCCAGCACCGGTTCGGAAGAAATCCTTGCCATGCAGCCGGACGGCATCTTCCTCTCCAATGGTCCCGGCGACCCGGAGGCCACCGGCGACTATGCGGTGCCGGTCATCCGGGATTTGCTGAAGACCGATATCCCGGTGTTCGGCATCTGCCTCGGCCACCAGATGCTGGCGCTGGCGCTCGGCGGCAGGACCGCCAAGATGCACCAGGGCCATCACGGCGCCAACCATCCGGTCAAAGACCACACCACCGGCAAGGTCGAGATCGTCTCGATGAACCACGGCTTCGCCGTCGACGCCGACTCGCTGCCCGAGGGCGTCGAGGAAACCCATGTCTCGCTGTTCGACGGCTCGAACTGCGGCATCGCGCTGACCGGMCGTCCGGTGTTCTCGGTCCAGCATCATCCGGAAGCCTCGCCCGGCCCGCAGGACTCGCACTATCTGTTCCGCCGCTTCGTCAACCTGATCCGCGAAAAGCGCGGCGAGGAATTGCTCGCCGAACGGGCCTGAACTTAGGCCACCGGCCGCCCTTCGCTGGCCTCCAGTATCGCGAACCATTGCTGGCGGTCGAGCACGATATCAAGCGCCTTGACCATGGCCGCCAGCCGTTCCGGCTTCATCGACCCCAGCACCGGCACCAGCCGGGCCGGATGCCGCAGCAGCCAGGAGATGGCGACAGTGGCGAGATCGCCGGCGCCGACTTCGGCGGCCACCGCCGCGAGCGCCGCCCGCACCCGCGCTTCTCGGGCTTCCTTGCCGGTGAACAACGAGCCGCCRCCRAGCGGCGACCAGATCATCGGCGCATAGGCCAGACGCTGCGCATGGTCGAGGCTGCCGTCGGTCAGAACAGATGTCTTCAGCACCGACATCTCGATCTGGTTGGTGACCAAGAGGAACGGCAGCCGCGAGGCCAGCAGATCGAACTGCGACGGCGTGAAATTGGAAACGCCGACCGCCCTCACCTTGCCTGATTTGACCAGTCCAGCCAACGCAGCCGCCGTCTCGTCGGCATCCATCAGCGGATCCGGCCGGTGCAGCAGCAACAGGTCGAGATAGTCGGTGTGGAGATTGCTGAGCGAACGGTCGACCGACGCGGCTATGTGGGCAGCGCTGGTGTCGTAGTGCTTCAGCCGGTTCTGCGGCCGGTTGGCCGAGGCCAGCATGATGTCGCATTTCGAGATCAGCTCGATCCCCTCGCGCTTGCCTTTCCAGCGCGCCAGCCCGGCGCCGAACGCCGCCTCCACCTCGTAATTCCCGTAGATGTCGGCATGGTCGAAACTGGTCAGGCCGAGATCGACGGCGCTGCCGATCAGCCGCGCGACCTGATCGGCATCCGGGCGGGCGCCGCCATCGAGCAGGCGCCAGGCACCGAAGACCAGCCGCGACAGCGACACCCCGTCCTTGGTCAGCGCGATGCGGCTGTCATGGCTCATATCTGCGCTCCATCTTCCGCGACATCGGTGGTGACGGTCCTGACCGCCGCCGGCCTCGCCACCTTGGTGACGAAGACGATAACCGCCAGCAGCAGGAAACACGCACCGACCAGATAGGGCGCGCCGCCGAAGGTCACGGGCGCGCCTGGTCCGGTGAACCAGGAAAAGATCGCSGTRTAGAGCAGCGGCGTGATGATCGAGGTGATCGAGAAGATCGAGGTCATAGCGCCCTGCAGTTCGCCTTGCGCTGAAGGCGGCACCTTGGCGGCGGCGAGGCTTCTCAGCGGCGGATCGGCCAGCGCTTCCAGGCAGCCGACGACGATCACCGCATAGACCATCCATCCCTGCGAAGCGAAAGCGTAGCCAAAGGCGCTGGCCGCCGTGAAGGTCAGGCCGATGACCGCTGTCCTCCACTCGCCGAGCCTCGGGATCACACGCGGCAGCACCGTGCCCATGACGATCGCGCCGCACAGGCCGAAGGCGCCGAGCGAAAAGCCGATCTGCTGCTCGCTCCAGCCATAGCGGTAGTTGGAGACGAACGACCACACCGCCGGGTACATCATGTGGCCAAGCGTCATCAGAAAGAAGACAAGCCCGATCCAGCCGATGCCTTCATACCTACGCATCTGCAGCAGCGTGCCGACCGGGTTGGCACGTTTCCACTCGAAGCGGCGGCGGTGCTTTTCATCGAGCGTTTCCGGCAGGAAAAACATCGCGATCAGGAAGTTCACGAAGGCGAGGCCAGCGGCGAAAAAGAACGGCACGCGCGGTCCGAACGTGCCGAGCAATCCGCCCAGCACCGGCCCGATGACGAAGCCGACCCCGAAGGCGATGCCGAGCAGGCCGAAATTCTTCGCCCGGTTCTCGTCGTTCGAGATATCGGCGATGAAGGCCGACGTCGTCGAATAGCTGGCGCCGGAAATGCCGGCCAGCACACGGCCGATGAACAGCATCGGATAGGACCAGGCGACGGCGCAGATCAAATTGTCGATGGAGAAGGTCAGCACCGAGGCGAGCAGGATCGGCCGCCGTCCAAACCGGTCGCTCAGGCCGCCCATGATCGGCGCGAAAAAGAACTGCATGGCCGCATAGACGAAAAACAGCCAACCGCCCTCGATCGCCGCTTCACCAATGCCAACGCCGGTCAATTCCCTGAGAAAAGCCGGCAGCACCGGCATGATCATGCCGAAGCCGATGATATCGAGCAGCAGCGTGGTGAAGACGAGCGCAAGGCCCCGCCTGGCGGTTTTGGGGTCGATCATGATGGGTCAATCTCCTCCGGCCGCCCTTGGCGCAGGCGGACGSACCTTATAGGCGAGCCCGCCGCMAGGAACAATAAGAGAACAGGCCGGAATCGTTGATCCTGACACTCCCTGACGGCGTGCTCGCCGTCAGATCTGTGTCTGGAAAAGAGCTCTTAGAGCGCGCCGGTCATCGTAKTGCAATCCGCCAGCTTGCCGCTCTTATAGCCGCGCGCCAGCCAGGTCTGCCGCTGCTGCGAGGTGCCGTGGTTGAAGCTTTCCGGCACCACATAGCCCTGCATCTTCTTCTGCAGCGTGTCGTCGCCGATCTGTTTGGCCGCGTTCAGCGCGCTTTCCATGTCGCCCTGCTCCAATATGCCCTTCTGCGCGGTGTAATGCGCCCACACGCCGGCGAAGCAGTCGGCCTGCAGCTCGATGCGCACCGACAGCTGGTTGGCATCGGCTTCGCTCATGCCTTGCCGCATCTCGTTGAACTTGCCCATGATGCCGGTCAGGTTCTGCACGTGATGGCCGACCTCATGCGCGATGACATAGGCCCGGGCGAATTCACCGGAAGCGCCGAACTGCTGGTCGAGCTGCTGGAAGAAGGTCATGTCGAGATAGACCTTGTGGTCGCCTGGACAATAGAAAGGTCCGGCCGACGAGGACGCAGCGCCGCAGGCAGAGCGGATTTGCCCACTGAACAGCACCAGCTTCGGGTTCTCATAAGTCAGGCCTTGCGACTTGAAGATGCCGGTCCAGGTGTCTTCCGTCTCGGCGAGCACGGTCGCGACGAACTGCTTCATCTCGTCATTGGCGGGTGCCGTGCCGCTGTCCTGCCCACCGCCGCCGTTGTCGGTGATCTGGCCGCCGCCGCCCGGCAGCAAGCCGCCGTCGCCACCGCCCAGGATCGCCGAGGGATCAAAGCCGAAATACCATCCGGCCAGCACCACCAGGATGACCAGGATGATGCTACCGCCGCCACCGGTCCGGCCGCCGATAGGAATTTGGAATCCGCCACCGCCGCCGATCCCGCCGCCGCCACTGTCGCTGCGGTCGTCCTCGATATTGTCACTCTGACGACGGCCTCTCCAGAGCATGGCAACTCCCCGTGATGCGAACTTCCTCGTTGCTCCGGCATGCCGGCTCAACCCAACAAACAATTATCCCAATGGTTGCRCCAAGTCACAGTATTTTTCGCCACCGAGGTGACGCCGGCGTGGTGGCCTCAGCGCACTGGCCGAGACCGGCCAAGGCCTGTAGCATCGCCGCAAGCAAAAAGGGGGCGAGAGGCTGAAGACGGTCGGTCAAATCCTGTCGCTGTTTGCGGCACTGCTCTGCCTTGGCTTGCCAAGCGCTGGCGCGGTGACGCTCGATTCCAGCGTTGCTGTCACCGATCCCGCGACCTTGCAGGCTCTGGAGCGCGGCGGCCTGTCGATCAGCCGGCTGCTCGGCCCGGCACTCGGCCTGACCCGCGACGTCGACAATCGCGGCCTGTTTTCCGTGCCGGCGCTGGCCACGGTGCGCGACACGGTCAAGCAGGAGATATCAGACGTGCCGAAGACCAGCCCCGACCCCTATGTCGCCGCCATGGCCAGATCGAGCGACACCAGCCAGAAATTCAACCCGAAGTACATTGACGACGACGGCTCGACGCTGGACCTGACCGGCGTCGTCAACCGCATGGATCGCGGCTATCTCGGCCACACCGAGTGCGGCGAGATCAGGCTGATCTACCGCTTCCACTATTCGGTCGCCGAAAAGCCGGCCAAGGGCAAGGTCGCGCAGCGCATTTCCTCGCGCCTGCCGCTGACCATGAGCCTGGTCTTCAACGCCAAGCCCGGGCGGGCGCAGGCGCGCGCCTCGAAGGATTTGCCCAGCGCCACCGACGTATCCTGCGCCGACGTCGCCCAGCGCTGGCTGGCCGCCGGCCAAAAAGACCTGCCGCCCGAGCAGTTGGCCGCCTGGCTTCGGTCCGACGAAGGGCCGCTGTCCGGCGCCATGCTCAATTCCTCGCAGATCATGCGGCTCGAGCTCAACATGCAGGTGTTGCGCCTGTCGGCCTCGACGCGGCGCGATTTCGGCGGCCATGCCGAATATCTCCTCAAGATCTTCAAGTGGAACCCGGCGACGTCGAGCTTTTATGAATCGAAGATGGAGAACCAGATCGACCGGGCGACGGTGCTGGCCGACAAGCCGTCCTTCGCCAAATGGCTGCTCACCGACCGCAACATCTACGATCTCGACCATGGCCGGCTGGTCATCGACGAAAAATTCCTGGCCAAGAGCGCCGTCTCTGTCGCACCGGGCGRCCTTAGCCGATCGCAGAACAACATCGCCTTTGGGCTGGTCGACGATGCCGATATCGACAAGGCGCTGAAGGATTATGTCGCCCGGGGCAACACGCTCGCCACCATCAAATCGGTCGCCGGCTTCGATCTGCGGCTGAACGAAATGAGCTGCACCGGCTGCCACCAGACGCATGGCATTGCCGGCTTCCACTACACCGGCGCCGATCCGGCCAGCGAACCGCGCCGCAATGCCGTGTTCGTGCCGGGCTCGGCCGTCTTCTTCGCCGACCTGCCGCGCCGCCGCGCCATCGTCGAGCAATTCGCCACTGGGGGCCATCCCGATTTCACCAGAGGTTTCGCCGCCCGTCCGGACCAGAAATATGCCGAAGCGCTCAAGGGCACCGACCTCTACAATGGCTGGGGCTCGATCTGCTATCGCGGTGACGATGCAAGCTTCAAGGACTGGACCTGCGGCGCCGGCCTGCGCTGCGCCGGCGTCCACGAAAGTGCCATCCATCCGGGCTTCGGCACCTGCGTTAGCGAGAAGGGCACCGCGGTCGGCGACCCCGTCGAGTTCGGCGAGATCAAAATGTCGACCTGGGGCAACGACCAGTATTGCCGACTGTCGCCGGCCACCGCCAAGGCATGCGCCATCGACCCGGCGCGCGACAAGAAACCCGTGGTTAAGCTCGCCGGCTATGGCGCGGCACGCCAGCGCTACGACAACCCCGAGCAGAAGACCGGCGGCTTTCCCGGCGGCATGCTGCGCAAGGCGACCTGCGACAAGCTTCCCGACGAGGCGACATGCGGACGTCTCGCCAAGACCGGCTTCAACGACTGCATCGCCTCGGGCAAGGACCACAAATTCTGCACCAAGGAATTCACCAAGACGGCCGGCCTGCGCGCCTGCGACAAGGCGCATCCCTGCCGCGAGGACTATATCTGCACCGCCGGCTACGATGATTTACCCCAGGCCAAGCCTGGTGAAGGCACCTGCATCCCGCCCTATTTCATCTTCCAGTTCCGCGTCGACGGCCACCCAAGAAGCTGGGTGCAGGATGTCCGTGAGTGACACCTTGGCGCGTTGGCGTCCGGCTGCATCCCACAACGGCTTACGCCGATAAACGCTGAAATCGGCCCGACTTAGCTTTTCTGCTTGGCGCCAGCGCTCTTGCCGTCGGAGCTTTTCGAGCGCTCCTCGAAGCGCGCGGCACCCTTCTTCAGGGGATGACCGGTTTCGGCCTCAGTCTTGCGCTCGTCCTTCGCCGCGGCCTGCTTCAATCCCTTGGCTGCCTGCTTGCCCTTTGCGGTCGGTGCCTGTTCGACGCCCATTGCTTCCTCCCTTGCCGCGCACAATCGCGCGATGTCAGGAGCAAACGTGCGTAACAACAGGCGGTTCCGGCGGCTTGTCGGTCGGGAAATTCGCCAACCTTAGCGCGGCGCCGTCATCGCCTTGCGAAAAGCGTCCAGCGTCTCGGCGCTGACATGGTGCTCGATGCCCTCGGCATCGATGCGCGCCGTCTCCGGGCTGACGCCGAGCGAGCGCAGGAAGGCTTCCACCGTCTGGTGGCGGATGCGGCTTTCCTCGGCGACCTTGCGGCCGGCCTCGGTCAGGAACACGCCGCGATAGGGTTTTCTCGAGACCAGCCCGTCAGTGCACAGGCGCGTCAGCATCTTGGCCACGGTCGGCTGGGCGACGCCAAGCCGAGCGGCGATGTCGACCTGACGCGCCTCGTTGCCGTCCTCGATCAGATCGGCGATCAGTTCGACATAATCCTCGACCAGCGCGCTGCGGCGCGCTTGGCGCTGCTGCCGAAATCCTTCCGAATGGACATCGGCATCGGGCAGTGGCTCACGCGGGACCGGTCTGTTCTTCAGCGCCAATGCGCGCTCCTCCTTGGGAGTTTGGCCGTCGGCGCTTTTATAGCACGGGCTCTGATTCTTCAGGCCGTTTATTTACATTCCCCCACAGACGCAACCGGCGTTTCCGATCGCGCCTTTCGCATGCGGATCGGAGCGCCGAACAAAAAGCACCGACAATGAAATATAGCCTATTGCATAATGTTGAGCCATGGCATAGCTTACGGACATCTCCCAGAAGTCGCGGAAAGCCTTTCCATGTCAGAAGCAGAAGCCACAGCCCCCCGTTCCTCATGGCGGTTCGCCAGGCGGGACGAGGACGACCAGCCCAGCCTGCGCGAAGTCAATTCCACCATCGCGGTGCCGAGTTCGGGCGTCTGGTTCCGCCGGCTGTTCGCTTTCATGGGGCCAGGCTACATGGTCTCGGTCGGCTATATGGACCCGGGCAACTGGGCGACCGACCTCGCCGGCGGCGCCCAGTTCGGCTACACGCTTTTGTTCATCATCATGTTGTCCAACCTGATGGCGATCCTTTTGCAGGCGCTCGCCGCGCGGCTYGGCATCGCCACYGGCCGCGACCTCGCCCAGGCCTGCCGCGCCTATTATCCCCGCCCCGTCAATTTCGTGCTATGGATCGCCTGCGAACTCGCTATCATCGCCTGTGACCTCGCCGAAGTCATCGGCACCGCGATCGCCCTGCAGCTCCTGTTCGGCATTCCGCTGATCGGCGGCGCCATGCTGACCGCGCTCGACGCCTTCCTCGTGCTGCTCCTGATGAACAAGGGCTTCCGCTACCTCGAAGCCTTCGTCATCGCGCTGCTGCTCATCATCTTCACCTGCTTTGCCATTCAAATCTTCGTCGCCGCCCCGCCGGCCGGCACGATCCTGCACGCCATGTTCGTTCCGTCCTCCGAAATCGTCACCAATCCGGCAATGCTCTACATCGCCATAGGCATCATCGGCGCCACCGTCATGCCGCACAATCTTTACCTGCACTCCTCGATCGTGCAGACCCGCGCCTATGAGCGCACCGAAAAGGGCAAGCGCGACGCCATCAAATGGGCGACGACGGACTCCACCATCGCCCTGATGCTGGCGCTGTTCRTCAACGCYKCCATCCTGATCGTGTCGGCSGTSGCCTTCCACAACACCGGCCACCAGGACGTCGCCGAAATCGAAGACGCCTTCAAGCTGCTATCGCCGCTGCTCGGTCTCAGCATCGCCTCGATCCTGTTCGCCGTGGCGCTGCTCGCCTCGGGCCTGAACTCGACGGTGACGGCGACGCTCGCCGGCCAGATCGTCATGGAAGGGTTCCTGCGCCTGCGCATCCCCAACTGGGCACGCCGGCTTTTGACGCGCGGCCTCGCCATCATCCCGGTTGTGATCGTCACCGCGCTCTATGGCGAGAAAGGCACCGGCCAGTTGCTGGTGTTCAGCCAGGTCATCCTGTCGATGCAGCTGCCCTTCGCGGTGGTGCCGCTGGTGCAGTTCGTTTCCGACAAGAAGAAGATGGGCAACCTCGCCATTCCGCGCGGTGTGGCCGCACTCGCCTGGGTGGTCGCGGCGATCATCCTCGTGCTCAATTTCAAGCTGCTCTACGACACGATGTTCGGGGTCGGCTGAGGTTCCGCCGGATCGCGAGACAAACCGCCAAATCGCGCTATCTTCCTGCAGTCATGAGCAACATTGAAGACATCAGGAAATTCTACGCCCGGCTGATGACGGCCAATGCCGGCTCATCCGACCCACGCCTGGAAGGGGTATTCGCCAGCGTCCCGCGCGAAGCCTTTCTCGGCCCCGGACCTTGGACGATCGTCGCCGGCAACGGCAAGATCACAACGCCGAGCGCCGACCCCGCCCATGTCTACCAGAACGTGCTGGTGGCGCTCGATACCGATAAGGGCATCAACAATGGCGAGCCGTTCCTGCACGCCCTATGGATCGGGAAACTGGCGCTGAAACCCGGCGAGATCGTCACCCATATCGGCGCCGGCACCGGCTACTACACCGCCCTGCTGGCCAGGCTGGTTTCGCCTGGTGGTACCGTCACCGCCTTCGAGTTCGACGGCAGGCTGGCCGAACTGGCGCGCAAAAACCTCGAAGCTTACGGCAATGCGACTGTCGTCCATGGCGATGCCGTAACGATGCCCTTGCCGCCATCCGACATCATCTATGTCAACGCCGGCGTCGTCGCCCCTCCGGCCGCATGGCTGAAGGCGCTGCGCCCCGGCGGCCGCATGATCTTCCCCTGGCGCCCGGCGGAGCGCGTGCCGCTGGCGGTGATGGTGACCCGCACCGAAAAGGGCTTCGCCTGCGATCCCTTCATGCGCTCCTGGTTCATCCCATGCTTCGGCGCCTCAATTGCGGATCTTGCGGCAAAAATCCCGACACGGGAGCAAGCGACGCGCAGCCGCTCGATCTGGCTGACGCAGGACAAGGCGCCGGACCGCACTGCCACCGCCGTCTTCGGCGACGTCTGGTTTTCATCGAAAAATCTTGGCGCCAAACCTGCCAGATGACGCATCGATGGGCGGATTTGGCCAAAATTTCGCGGCCCCTGTCGGGATGGCTGCGGCGCAAGAACTGGAAGTAAGATCGTAGAAACACTGCGCCAAGCTGGAGCACCCTCATCCGACCTCGCTTCGCGAGGCCACCTTCTCCCACAGGGGGAGAAGGCGGAGCTTGGCGTAAGCGGCTCGACCAATCTTCAACGTCAATGATTGGCAGGGACATGCGCGCAATCTTGCCTTCTCTCGCCTGTGGGAGAAGGTGGATCGGCGCGTAGCGCCGAGACGGATGAGGGGTGCTCCAGCGAAGTGCGACGTTCAAGCCGCCTGCTGCCGCCGTGCCAATCCATCGCGGATGTGCCGAGCAAACTCCAGCGCCGCCGGCCCGACGCTATGCCTCGGCAAATGCAAATTGATCGAAAAATTCGGCAGTGGCGGCAGGCCGACATCGAACGGCAAGATGTCGAGATCAGCCGGCACGGTGGAAGCCAGCCAGGTGGTGACGGCGAGGTCGGACCGCACCGTCGCCGTTGTCGCGTCGATGTTGCCGTTCTCGAACACCGTGCGCCATTCCAGCCCATGCTCGTTGAGCGCCGAGAGCACCGCCGGGCGGAAGGCGCAGGTGTCGGCGACGATCGATACCGGCAGCGGCCGCTTGGCGCGGGCGACGCCGCCTTTGGCGCCGACCCAGACCAGCCGGTCGATGGCCAGGCATTCGCCTGATGTCGGCCCGACCCGTTCCTCGATCACCGCAAGGTCGATCGTCCCGGCCGCAAGCGCCGACGCCAGCTCCGGCGACGAGGCGCAGACCAGCGATATCTCGACCTGCGGATAGGTCTCCGCATAGGCCTTCAGCACCGGCGCCAGCAAGGTTCCGACCAGATCGTAGGGCACGCCAAGTCGCACCTGGCCGGCGACAGCACGTCCCGACATCTCGGTCCAGATCTCGTCATTGAGGCTGAGCAGGCGCCTGGCCTTGTCGAACAGCCGCTCGCCCGAACGCGTCAGGCGCAAACCGCGCCGGTCACGCTCGAACAGGCTGCAGCCAAGCGTATCTTCCAGCCGCTTGACCTGCTGGCTGACGGCGCCTTGCGTGAGATGCAGCGCATTGGCGGCCGCCGTCATGCTGGCCTTGTCGGCGACGGTGACGAAGGTGCGCACCAGCGCAGTATCGAGGTTGCGGATCATATCGACATTATAGATGCTAATGCCCGACATCACAAACATTGCATTTACTGATGCCAGCCCAAGCCTACCATGGAGCCTCAAAAAGGATGCCCTATGCTCCAGCCCATCCTGCCGCTCATCCTCTTTGCCTTCGTGGCCACCGCCACGCCCGGCATTGCCACGACCTTGTCGACTGCCTCGGGCGCGCAATTCGGCTTTCGCCGATCGGTTCCGCTGATGATAGGCAGTGCCGCCGGCCTCGCCACGGTTACAGCTGCCGCCGCCGCCGGGCTCGCCGGCCTGCTGCTTGCCGTGCCTTCGCTGCAACTGGCCATGAAGGTGATCGGCTCGCTCTATCTTCTGTGGCTGGCGGTCAAGATCGGCCGCGCCGGGCCGCCCAATCTCGATGTGACGATGGCCAGACCGAACAGCTTCATTGGCGGCGCCGGCATCCAGTGGATGAACCCCAAGGGCTGGGCGATGGGGCTGGGTGCGGCGGCTTCGTTTGCCGCCCTTGCCGACGGGCCGGGACAACTCGCTTTGCTGCTCGGCTCGACCTTCGGCCTCACCGCCGCTATCTCGCTGTCCATCTGGTGCGTCGCCGGCATGGTGCTGGCACGGCTGCTGAAGACGGAATGGCAATGGCGAGCGCTCAACGTGGTGTTGGCGCTGGTGCTGGCCGCCTCGATCATCCCGATGTGGCGGTCGGCTTAAGCACGGACCTAGCAGGACTTGGGTTCCTCGCCCCCGCCAAAGCGGGGGAGAGGTG
>NZ_JBFUGJ010000139.1:0-14818 GCF_056402975.1 Mesorhizobium sp. P3_A9
GTCGGAAAGCTGGCGCGACAAGAATTCSGGCGAACGCAAGGAAAAGACCGAGTGGCACAAYGTCGTCATYTTCAATGASSRSATCGCCAAGGTSGCCGAGCARTATCTGAAGAAGGGCATGAAGGTYTAYGTCGARGGCCAGCTGCAAACGCGCAAATGGCAGGACCAGACTGGTGCCGACAAGTACACGACGGAAGTCGTGCTGCAGAAATTCCGCGGCGAGCTGCAGATGCTCGACGCGCGCGGCCAGGGTGAGGGCGGCCAGGTCGGCAGCTATTCCGGTGGCGGCAGCAGCAGCCGCGGTTCCGATTTCGGCCAGTCCAGCCCGACTGAAAGCTTCAACCGTGGCGGCGGCGCTCCCAGGGGCGGCGGCGGCGGCGGCGGTTCTTCGCGCGAACTGGACGACGAAATCCCGTTCTGATCGAAAGCAACAGCAAGCGGCTGATGCCGCGCGATCGATACACGCCCCGAGAGTCCCGCATGGACTTTCGGGGTTTTGCATTGTCGAATTGAACGCTGATTAGCGATCAAGGAAATACGGGAAAGGACTGCTACGGTGAAAGCACGCGTAAAATGGGTCGAGGAACGCACCTTCGTTGGCGAGTCCGGCAGTGGTCATAAGGTCGTGCTGGGAACGGCGTTCGGGCCGGAAGGCAAGACGCCGGGGCCGAGCCCGATGGAACTGGTGCTGATCGGCACCGGCGGCTGCTCGGCCTATGATGTCGTCTACATCCTCGAAAAAGGCCGTGAGGCGGTCGAGGACTGCGTGGTCGAACTCGATGCCGAGCGGGCCGAGACGGAGCCAAAAGTGTTCACGCGCATCCACATGCATTTCATCGTCAAGGGCAGGGCGCTGTCGTCGGACAAGGTTCAACGCGCGATCAATCTTTCGATCGAAAAATACTGCTCGGCCTCGGCAATGCTGGCCAAGACAGCCACGATCACGCATGATTTCGAGGTCATCGATACGACGGCGAAGTAGGGCAGTAGGCAGTAGGCAGTAGGCAGTAGGCAGTAGGGACTGCCGTTCAGCCGGCCATCAATGCCTTGATGCCGTCGGCGACGAACTGCACGGCCAGCGCCGCCAGGATGACGCCGAGCAGGCGGGTCAGGATCGAGCGGCCGGTCTGGCCGAGGATGCGGTCGATGCGTTCCGACAGCACGAACACCAGATAGGTGATGGCGAGGCAGACGAAGATGATGCCGACCAGTGCGGCCTGTGCCGCAAAGCCCTGAAACGAGCCGGAAAGCAGCACTGTTGCCGAAATCGCGCCGGGGCCGGCGATCAGCGGGATCGCCAGTGGGAAGGCGGCGATGTTGTGGATCATGTCCTTGGTGATGGYGACGTCGCCGATCTTTTCCTTGCGGTCCTGCCGGCGCTCGAACACCATTTCGAAGGCGATGAAGAACAGCAAAAAGCCGCCGGCGACGCGGAAGGCCGGCAGCGTGATGCCGAACACCGACAGGATCGAGGCGCCGGCGACCGCGAACAGCGCCATCACCAGGAAGCCGATGATCGAGGCGCGAACCGAAACCTGCTGACGCTCCTCGCGGTTCATGCCGCGTGTCACGGCGAGGAACAATGGCGCCAGGCCGGGCGGATCGATGGTCACGAGAATGGTGACGAAGGCATTGAACAGGCTGTCGAAACTCGGCATCGCTGACCCCTCCCGCCGGGCCGAGCCCGCGCCCCGATATTGGTAGAGCAAAGCCCGGTCGGTGGGAACTGTCGGGACAGCGAAACTGGTGACTTAGGCGGCAGCGTCGCAATAGGCCTCGAGGCGATAGCCGTCCGGGTCGATGACAAAGGCGGCGTAGTAGTKGTCGCCATAGKMRGCGCGCAGGCCSGGYGCGCCATTGTCGCTACCGCCTTCGCGCATGGCGCCGACATGGAAGGCGTCGACGCTGTCCCGCGTCGGCGCGGCGAAACAGAAATGCAGGCCGGATTTTTCGTCCGCTGGCACCGGCCGCGCGGCCTCATTGACCCATAGCGCGACGCTCTTGGCACCGTAACCCAGTGACCCCGGTGACTGGCTGAGACAGGTATAGCCGAGCGGCTTCAGTGCCGTGTCATAGAAACGCTTCGAGGTGTTGGCGTCGCGGACGCCGATCGAGATATGATCGAACATGGTTTTCTCCATTGTTACAAAGGGTTGCTGCGTCAGGTTGTCACGGCTCGGCGCGCGAGGAATTCGACTTCGAGGTGCCAGTCCGCGCCGTCGTGCGAGCGCTCGCCGAGCCAGCGGAAGGAATTTTCGGTGATCCGCGAAAAACTCCAGCGCACCGAAGAGCCGGTGCCGTCGGCGCCGACCTGCACGATGGTGTCGCCCTCGGCGCGACCGAGCTGGCGGCTAAAATACTGGTTGCGCGGATCGCTCCAGAAGATGTGCCAGGCGTCCGCACCGGGATCATAGACCCGCAGCGTCGTTCCGTAGAACGTCCATTTGCCGAGGGAAGGCTGGTCACCTGTGTTCCGTGCGGGCAGGATCCAGACGTCCTGGATGGCGCGGCCTTCCAGCACCCAGCCGAAATGCACCTCGCCACGCCCGGTCAGCACGGTGGCATCCTCGAGGTGACGTGAGGCGTCAAACGTCCAGGCGCCGACGAAGCGGCCGTAAAGGTTCAGTTTTTCGGCGAGCCCGGCGATCGGTCCGGGACTGTGCAGGGCTTCGGCAAAGGGGTCGAACATGGCGGTGGTCTCTTTCTGTCAGGAGACCGGGAGGAGTATGCGCCGACGGGGTTCTGGGCTTGGGAAAAATTGCTATATTTTAGCTATGACAGCGACGACCCGCACTCTCGCATCCGGACCCGGCTGGCACGTGGCGGATGTCATCTGCACGGCTGGCGCTGGCGACCGGCCGTTCGAGGAATCCCATCGGGATTTCTGCGTCGCCGCGGTGACCTCCGGCACGTTCCGCTACCGCGCGCAACAAGGCACGGCGATGCTGGCGCCGGGGGCGCTCCTGCTCGGCAATTCTGGCACCTGCTATGAATGCGGGCACGAGCATGGCAGCGGCGACCGCTGTCTCTCGTTCCATTTTGGGCCGGCCTACATGGAGCGGATCGTCGCCGGCGTGCCGGGCGCCAGGACGCTCACTTTCGCGGCGCCACGCCTGCCGCCCTTGCCGGCGCTGGCATCCCTGCTGGCCGAGGCGGAAGCCGCGCGCGAAATGGCCGACAAGGACGCCTTCGAGGAACTTTCCCTGCGCATTGCCGCCGCCGCTGTGGGCACGGTTGCCGGCACCACGCTTGTCAGACGCGGACCGAACCGTCGTGATCAGAAACGGGTTGCGGAAGCGGTGCGGCGGATCGAACTGGATGCCGACGGGCCGATTTCACTGTCGGGACTGGCGGATGAGGCGGCGACCAGTCCCTATCATTTCCTGCGCACCTTCCGGCAGGTCGCCGGCATGACGCCCTACCAGTTCCTGCTCAAGACGCGATTACACAGAGCAGCGGTGCGGTTGCGCCTGTCGGACGATGCGATCTCGACGATCGCCTTCGAGGCCGGCTTCAACGACTTGTCGACTTTCAACCGCCGGTTTCGACGCGTCATGGGCGAGACACCAGGCGATTATCGCGCTCGCCGGTCAAGTAGCCCCGGCTTGCCTGCGCCTAGGCTGAGGCAGGCTCAATCGGATGTGGGGCCGCACCATCCCGGCAGATAGTCCGCGTCCTTGCCCTTGGCGAGCGTCAACGCCTCTTTCATCGCCTTGTCGAAGTTCTTCGCCACCGCATCGCGGTCGATGCGCCGGCGCAAAAAATCCGCCCAGATGAATTCGCTGAACGGCGTCGTGTCCTTGGCAAAGCCACCTTGCCGGCGCAGTTCGCCCGCCATGCTTCGGTAAGGATCGTCGATCAACTCGCCGATTGTCTTCGGAATTGCCGAGTAATCGCGGCGCCGGCCGTTCTCATCGAACGGGTGCATCCAGCCTCTGTTATCGAGCACGAACAGAAACGCATCCTTGTCGAGAGCGGAGAGGTCGCTGATCACGGTCACAAGCACGTCCTTGACGCCTTCCTCGAGCAGGGCGCGAGCGAGGTGATGGTGATCGGTGACGTAGTTGCGATTTTTGGGACCCAATACGACCGGCACCATGTGTTTGCCGAGAAAAGCGCCGGTCCTCTTCCTGGCGTCCTGCGCCCGGATCATCTGGCGCTTCAACGCAACTTCTCTCATGCCGACCGTTATCTGGGTCGGTCGAAGGTCCTCGACCGGAACCGGCGTGACAATGGGTTCTCGTGGGTCGATCATGGCACTCCATCCTGTTCTTGCTGCTGCTGTTTCCCCGGACCAAGTGATTTGATCGCCGCGTCGACGCTGTGGAATATGCGCTGCGTGCCGACCATGTCAGCGATGCCGAACCGCGTTAGCGCCGCCTGGGCGCGCAGCGATTCCAGCCGCGCAATGGCAAAGACCGCGCCCGCTTTGCGGCAATGAAGGATGGTGTCGATCAGCGCCTGCGCGGCGGTGTAGTCTATTTCAACGATGTTGCTGGCCTCGAGCACGACCAGTTTCACGGTTTCGTTGCGGGCATCGATGAGATCGCAGAGGCCGCGCTTGAAGCGGTCGGCGTTGACGAAGGACAGCGGCGCCTGRAACGCCGCSACSAGCACGCCCGAGAGCTGTTCGCCGGCACTTGGCTTGCCCGGCGGCCACCAAACGGATGTGCCCGGCACCTGTTCCAACTCGATCGGCAGCGTGCGGGTCGCGCTCCAGATCCCGTGCAGCAGCGACAGTCCGATGCCGACCGCCACGCCGGTTTCGATCGGCAACACGACGATCGCCGCCATGGTGATCAGGATCAACACGAATTCGACCGGCGCCTGCCGGTAGACACTGGCGAACACCTTCCAGCGCAGAATGTGCTGGGCGACGAACATCAGAACGCCGGCAAGAGCGGCCTGCGGAACATTGGCGAGCAGACCGCCGCCAAAGGCGCCGAGCGCCAGCACGATGGCCGCGGCAATGAGACCCGACAGTTGCGAGCGGCCGCCCGACTGGGAGACGATTGCCGTGCGCGGCGGGCTGGCATTGACGGCAAAGGCGCCGAACAGGCCGGACAAGATGCTGCCGGCGCCGACGCCGACAAAATCGCGGTTGACGTCGGGGTCGCCCTGTTGCGGCACGAAGGAGCGCGAGGTCGCCGCCGTTTGAACCATGACGACGATCGAAATCAGCAACGCCAGCGGAACCAGCGACTGCACGTCTTCGAGGCTGACGATCGGCAGTCCGGCCTGCGGCAAGCCGTTGGGCAGGGCGCCGAGCACTTCGACGCCGCGACCCTTGAGGCCGAAGACGGCGACCGCTGTCGTGGCAAGCACCATGCCGATCAAGGCGCCGGGAATACGAGCACTGATGCGCTCGGCACCGAACACGATTGCAAACACGCCGAGGCCGAGTCCCAAGCTCCAGGGATTGGTGAGATGAAGACTGCCGGCGATCTCACCGATACGTCGCAGCGTTTCACCGCTCTCGGAAGGCAGGCCAAGCAGTCCGGGCATTTGCGAAACGATGATGTGGACGGCAATACCAGCCAGGAACCCTGTCGTCACCGGCACCGACAGGAGATCAGCAATCCAGCCAAGGCGAAAGACACCGCTCAGCGTCACGATCAGCCCGACCATCAATGCCAGCATGGCCGCCAGGGCCAGATAATGCGGCGAGCCGGATGTGGCGAGCAGAGCCAGGCTGCCCGCAAACAGCGGCGTGATGGTCGAATCCGCGCCGGCCGAGAGGTGACGATTGGCGCCGAACAACGCGAACGCGACCGAACCGGCGACAAAAGCGAAGAAGCCGACCTCGGGAGCAAAGCCACCGAGCCGGGCCGTTGCCATCTGCTCGGGAATGGCGATCGCGGCCAGTGTCAGGCCGGCGATCAGATCGCCATTGAGATCCCGGGGCTGCCATCCGCTCAGCGCCCGCAAAGGCAACCACGACCGCCAATTCACGGTGCTCGCGGCTTTTGCTTGGGGAATTTGGTCCATTGCCGGCTTTTGCCTTGGTGGCGGCGAAAAGCGTGATGGCCATATCGTCGCAATCAGCGGTATCCTTTTGAAATTACCACCAAAAATGACACTGGAAAAGTGCCGCGAATGTTGGAGTTTCGCCCGTGCTTCCTATATAAGCGGTCAGTGATTCCTGATTAGATTGTGATCCAATTTGACCGACCAAAAGACACCGCGCGGCGCCGACGGCGGCCCCACCGGCATCGAGCCGATCTCCATCATCGAGGAGATGCAGAGCTCCTATCTCTCTTACGCCATGAGCGTGATCGTCAGCCGTGCGCTGCCCGACGTGCGCGATGGCCTCAAGCCGGTGCATCGCCGCATCCTCTATGCGGCGCATGAGAGCGGCTACCACTGGAACCGCAAATATGTGAAGTCGGCGCGTCCGGTCGCCGACGTGATGGGTAAATACCATCCGCATGGCGATGCCTCGATCTATGACGCCTTGGTGCGCATGGCGCAGGACTGGTCGCTGCGCGTGCCGCTGATCGACGGACAGGGCAATTTCGGCTCGATCGACGGCGATCCGCCGGCGGCGATGCGCTACACGGAGTCGCGGCTGACCAAGGTCGCGCATGAGCTTCTGGAGGATATCGACAAGGACACTGTCGATTTCCAGGACACTTATGATGCCTCGGATACCGAACCGAAGGTCCTGCCGGCGCGCTTCCCCAATCTGCTGGTCAATGGCTCCGGCGGCATCGCCGTCGGCATGGCCACCAACATCCCGCCGCACAATCTGGGCGAAGTCTGCAACGGCGCCATYGCCATCATCGACAATCCGGCGATCGACCTGCCGGCGCTGATGGAGATCATTCCKGGYCCCGATTTCCCSACCGGCGGCATCGTGCTYGGCCGCTCCGGCATCTACAGCGCCTATTCGACCGGCCGCGGCTCCATCGTCATGCGCGGCAAGGTCAACATCGAACAGCGCGGCAACGACCGTGAATCGATCATCATCACCGAGGTTCCCTACCAGGTGAACAAGTCGTCGATGATCGAGAAGATGGCCGAACTGGTGCGCGACAAGCGCATCGAAGGCATTTCCGACATCCGTGACGAAAGCGACCGCCAGGGTTATCGCGTCGTCATCGAGTTGAAGCGCGATGCCGTCGCCGACGTCATCCTCAACCAGCTTTACCGCTTCACGCCGCTGCAGACCTCGTTCGGCGCCAATATGGTGGCGCTCAACGGCGGCAAGCCGGAAGTGATGAACCTGACCGACATGCTGAAGGCGTTCGTCTCCTTCCGCGAAGAGGTCATCACCAGGCGGACGAAATTCCTGCTGCGCAAGGCGCGCGACCGCGCCCATGTGCTGGTGGGTCTCGCCATCGCCGTCGCCAATATTGACGAGGTCATCAAGCTGATCCGCACCGCGCCGGATCCGCAGACGGCGCGCGAGCAGTTGATGGAGCGGCGCTGGCCCTCGGGTGATGTCGAATCGCTGATCCTTTTGATCGACGACCCGCGCCACCGCATCAATGAGGACGGCACCTACAACCTGTCCGAGGAACAGGCGCGCGCCATCCTCGAACTGCGCCTACAGCGCCTGACCGCGCTCGGCCGTGACGAAATCGCCGACGAGCTGAACACGATCGGCGACGAGATAAAGGATTACCTCGACATCCTGTCGTCGCGCGCGCGCGTCCAGCAGATCGTCAAGGACGAGCTCGCCGCCGTGCGCGACGAGTTCGGCACGCCACGCCGCACCGAGCTCACCGACGGTGGCGCGGACATGGAAGACGAGGACCTGATCCAGCGGGAGGACATGGTCGTGACGGTGAGCCATTCCGGCTACATCAAGCGCGTGCCGCTGTCGCTCTACCGGGCGCAGCGCCGCGGCGGCAAGGGCCGCTCCGGCATGTCGACCAAGGAAGAGGATTTCGTCACCCGGCTGTTCGTGGCCAACACGCACACGCCGGTGCTGTTCTTCTCCTCGCGCGGCATCGTCTACAAGGAAAAGGTCTGGCGGCTGCCGATCGGCAACCCGCAGTCACGCGGCAAGGCGTTGATCAACATGCTTCCGCTCGAACAGGGCGAGCGAATCACCACCATCATGCCGCTGCCCGAGGACGAGACGAGCTGGGGCGAACTCGACGTGATGTTCGCCACCACGCGCGGCACCGTGCGGCGCAACAAGCTGTCCGACTTCGTCCAGGTCAACCGCAACGGCAAGATCGCCATGAAGCTGGAGGAGGAGGGCGACGAGATTCTCGGCGTCGAGACCTGCACCGACAATGATGACGTGCTTYTGACCGCCAGYTCCGGCCAGTGCATCCGCTTCTCTGTCGGCGATGTGCGCGTCTTCCAGAGCCGCAACTCGGTCGGCGTGCGTGGCATCACCATGGCCGAGACCGACCGCATCATCTCGATGTCGGTGATCGAGAATGTCGATGCGCCGCCGGCCGAACGCGCCGCCTATCTCAAGCGAGCAGCGGCCGAACGGCGGCTTGCCGCCGGCATCGCTGCCGGCGAAGAAGAAGAAATCGCGCTGACCAATGAAGAGGTCGGCGAGGAGACGGAGCTTTCCGACGAACGCTACGAATTCCTCAAGGCACATGAGAAGTACGTGCTGACGGTGACCGAATATGGCTACGGCAAGCGGTCGTCGTCCTATGACTTCCGCCTGACCGGCCGCGGCGGCAAGGGCATCCGCGCCACCGATGTATCGAAAGTGGCCGAAATCGGCCGGCTGGTCGCGACATTCCCGGTCGGCAATGACGATCAGATCATGCTGGTGTCGGACGGCGGCACCGTCATCCGGGTGCCGGTCAACGGCATCCGCTTCGCCAGCCGCGCCACCAAGGGCGTGACCATCTTCAACACGGCTGAAGGTGAGAAGGTCGTGTCGGTCGAGCGGATCTCGGAGCCGCAAGCTGACGAGGAAAGCGAAGAGATTATCGAGGGCGGCGCCGAGTCTGCTCCCGAAACTGATGCTGGTCCGGGAAACGCAGAATAAGCCATGGACCGGATTTGACATAGAAACGCCGGCCCATGGCCGGCGTGGCAKCAAGTTCAGACGTAGTCTTAGTAGTGACGATACGGCTTGCGCGGGCCGAAGCCTTCGAAGCGCTTGGTGGTTGCCCTGACGCGGACGCGTTGTGCCTCCTGATGCAGCCCAAATACGGTGGCGATCAGCATGGCGGCGGTCATTGCGGTGGCGAGCATGTAGATCAGCATGTGCGTGTTCTCCTGCGCCTTACAACGGATAGATGGGATTTTGGTTTCATCTTATTAAGGGGCAACCTAGTGAACGCTGCGTGAAGGCTTCGTGATCAGCGTGTTCATCTGTCGTTCATGTGCCGGAAAAGGTTCACGGCCTTCGCGCCAATCGGATTTGCCTTTGCGCTAGAGGCTCGCTAGAAGCACCTGCCATGACTGAACGCACCGCCCTCTATGCCGGCTCCTTCGACCCGCTGACCAACGGCCATCTCGATGTGCTGAAGGCGTCGTTGGCGGTTGCCGACATTGTTTATGCCGCGATCGGCATTCATCCCGGCAAAAAGCCGCTGTTCTCCTTCGAGGAGCGCGTGCAACTCATCGAAGCCGCCACGAAAGCCGAATTCGGTCGCGATGGCGCCCGCATCAGGGTTGTTGCCTTCGATGGGCTGGTCATCGATGCCGCCAGGAAGCAGGGCGCCTCGATCATGATCCGCGGCCTGCGCGACGGCACCGATCTCGATTACGAAATGCAGATGGCCGGCATGAACGAGACCATGGCGCCCGAGCTGCAGACGGTGTTTCTGCCCGCCAGCCCTTCGGTACGCACCATTACCGCCACACTTGTGCGCCAGATAGCTTCGATGGGAGGCGACATCCGCCCCTTCGTGCCAGCCGCTGTTGCCGGCGCGCTCACCGCCAAATTCGCGAAATAAGCCCGGAGAAAATCCTCATGCAGCTCAAAAGGCTCGCCTCGTTCTTTGTTGTGCTYGCCGGTCTTTTGACSGCRTCCGTYTCKGCSTWYGCCGCAGACCCGGAAAACACCATGATCATCACGCTGAAGGACGGCGACGTCACCATCGCGCTGCGGCCCGATCTGGCGCCCAAGCATGTCGCGCAGATCAAGAAGCTGGTGCGTGATCATGCCTATGACAATGTCGCGTTCCACCGCGTCATCGACGGCTTCATGGCGCAGACCGGCGACGTCAAGTTCGGCAACATGAAGAAGGGTTTCAACGCCCAGGCCGTCGGCACCGGCGGTTCCGACCTGCCCGACCTGCCGGCCGAATTCTCGCAGACCGAGCACTACAAGCGCGGCGTGGTCGGCATGGCTCGCTCGCAGGATCCGAACTCCGCCAATTCGCAGTTCTTCATCATGTTCGCGCCGGCGCCGCCGCTCGATGGCCAGTACACCATCGTCGGCAATGTCGTCAGCGGCATGGAACTGGTCGACAAGATCAAGAAGGGTGACGAGGCGGACAACGGTACGGTCTCCGACCCCGACCGGATGATCAAAGTGCGCATCGGCGCTGACAAATAATTCTGTTTTAGAGAAAGGGATAACTGACATGGCTGAGATCAAGGACCGCGAGAACGCGCTCATCCTGGAAACGACCAAGGGCAAGGTCGTCATCGAACTTTTCCCCGATTTGGCCCCCGGCCATGTCGCCCGCATCAAGGAACTGGCCAGGGAAGGCGCCTATGACGGCGTCGTCTTCCACCGCGTCATCGAAGGTTTCATGGCGCAGACCGGCGACGTCAAGTTCGGCAATTCGAGCAAGCCGACCTTTGCGCCGTCACGCGCSGGCATGGGCGGYTCGGAMAAGCCTGACCTGAAGGCTGARTTCTCCAATGCCAACCACGGCCGCGGCACCTGCTCGATGGCGCGTTCGCARAACCCGAACTCGGCCAATTCGCAGTTCTTCATCTGCTTCGACGATGCCGCCTTCCTCAACCGCCAGTACACGGTCTGGGGCCAGGTCATCGAAGGCATGGACAATGTCGACAAGATCAAGCGCGGCGAGCCGGTGGTTGATCCCGACAAGATCGTGTCGCTGAAGGTCGCTGCTGACGTCAAGTAAGGTAAACGACAATGATGGGCGTCGTCTGGTCGCTTCTCGGCATCCTGTCCGGCGCCTTCATTGCCATTCAGGCACCGATCAATTCGCAGCTCGCGCGCGGCTTGGGTCTCCCGGTCGCGGCGGCTGCGTTTTCGTTCCTGTCTGGCGCTGTCGTGCTCGGCATCATCTCCGTCGCGGTGGTGAAGCTGCAAGGCATCACGCTCGACTGGAAGGCGCCGGCGCCCTGGCTGTTCGTCGCGGGCGGCATGCTCGGCGGCTTCTATGTCACGCTCTCCACAATCCTGACGCCGCGCATCGGCGCCGCTGCGCTGATGGCGTTCCTGGTGGCTGGTCAGTTGCTGGCCGGCATGCTCATCGACCGYRTYGGCTTCCTYGGCGTTGCGGTGCGTGAAATYTCGCTCGGCCGCGTYGCYGGYGCGGTGCTGCTCTTGGCCGGAGCGCTGCTCGTCCGGCTCTACTGATGCGCGTCGATCTCTTCGACTTCGACCTGCCGGAGGAGCGCATCGCGCTTCGTCCGGCAGAGCCGCGCGACAGCGCCAAGATGCTGGTGGTCAAGCCGGGCGAGGCGCTCGACGATCGCAGGGTTGGTGACCTGCCATCCATGCTGAAAGCCGGCGACGTGCTGGTCTTCAACGACACCAAGGTCATTCCGGCGCAGCTCAAAGGTATAAGGCGGCGCGGCGAAGCACAGGCGCAGGTCGAAGCGACGCTGCACATGCGCGTGGCGCCGGACCGTTGGCTGGCCTTCATGCGGCCGGGCAAGCGCATCGCCGCCGGCGACCGCATCCATTTCGGCCATGACGGCAATTCCTGCTTCCTCGGCCAACTCGACGCCACGGTGATCGAGAAGGGCGAGGGCGGCGAGGCGCTGCTTGGTTTCGACCTGTCGGGGCCTTTCCTTGATGAGGCGCTGCATGCCGTCGGCCATATTCCGCTGCCACCCTACATCGCGTCGAAGCGTGATGACGACGAGCGCGACCGGGCCGACTACCAGACCATCTATGCCAGAGAGGAAGGCGCCGTTGCCGCGCCTACGGCAGGTCTGCATTTTACGCCGGAGCTTTTTGCGGCTCTCGACGCCAGGGGTGTCGAACGCCACTTCGTGACCTTGCATGTCGGCGCCGGAACGTTCCTGCCGGTCAAGGCTGACGACACCGCCGACCACAAGATGCATGCCGAGATCGGTTCGGTCAGCGCTGCCACAGCCAACGCGTTGAACGCGGCCAAGGCAAGGGGTGGGCGCATCATTGCTGTCGGCACGACCTCTCTACGCCTGCTGGAGAGTGCGGCGCGTGAAGACGGTACAGTGCCTGCGTGGTCAGGACCGACCGACATCTTCATCACGCCCGGCTACCGCTTTCGCACTGCCGACATGCTGATGACCAATTTCCATCTGCCGCGCTCGACGCTGTTCATGCTGGTTTCGGCCTTCAGCGGGCTCGAGACGATGCGCGCGGCCTATGCGCATGCCATTGCGAACCGTTACAGGTTCTATTCGTATGGCGACGCAAGCCTGCTGTATCGAGCGGAGACGAGCGATGGACGATGATCTGCAGACCCTTGACCGCGAAAGCCTGATTGCCGAAGTGAAAAAGCTGCGTGCCGGCATTCGTGCGCACCGCGACACGTCAGGCCATGATCTGTGCTGGCATCACCCCGATCTCTGGGACCTGCTGCCGGAAAAGACCGAGCCAGCGATCGCCGTGCCGCCCTGGCCCAAATTCATGCGCGGCTGCGTGCAATATCGCCAGTCGCTCGACAGGCAGGCGCCCGGCGCGCCGGTCCACGATAAGGAATTCAATGGCTAAGCCGTTCAGCTTCAAGGTCCTCGCCACCGACGGCAAGGCGCGGCGCGGCGTGATCGACATGCCGCGCGGCGAAATCCGTACCCCGGCCTTCATGCCGGTCGGCACCGGCGGCACCGTCAAGGCGATGTATATGGACCAGGTGCGCGGCGTCGGCGCCGACATCATCCTGGGCAACACCTACCACCTGATGCTGCGGCCCGGCGCCGAGCGCGTGGCGCGGCTTGGCGGTTTGCATGAATTCGCCCGCTGGCCGCATCCGATCCTGACCGACAGCGGCGGTTTTCAGGTGATGTCGCTATCTAAGCTGAGGAAATTGACCGAGAAGGGCGTGACCTTCCGCTCGCATATCGATGGCGCCGCCTACGAAATGTCGCCGGARCGCTCGATCGAGATCCAGGGSCTGCTCGATTCCGACATCCAGATGCAGCTCGACGAATGCACGGCGYTGCCGGCCGARCKSAAGGARATCGAGCGCGCCATGGAGCTGTCGCTGCGCTGGGCCGAACGCTGCAAGACSGCKTTTGGCGACCAGCCGGGCAAGGCGATGTTCGGCATCGTGCAGGGCGGCGACAATGCAGCGCTCAGGGTACGGTCGGCGCAGGCTTTGAGCGCGATGGATCTGAAGGGCTATGCGGTCGGTGGGCTGGCCGTCGGCGAGCCGCAAGCAGTAATGCTCGAAATGCTCGAGATCACCTGTCCGGAGCTGCCTGATGACAAGCCTAGATATCTCATGGGTGTCGGCACGCCCGACGATATCCTGAAATCGGTGGCGCGCGGCATCGACATGTTCGACTGCGTGATGCCGACGCGGGCCGGCCGGCACGGCCTGGCTTACACCAGGCGCGGCAAGGTCAATCTGCGCAATGCGCGACACGGCGACGATCCGCGCCCGTTGGACGAGGAAAGCGACTGTCCCGCGGCGCGGGACTATTCGCGCGCCTATCTCCACCATCTCGTGCGCTCGCAAGAGGCGCTCGGYGCGATGCTGCTGACGTGGAACAATCTTTCGTATTATCAAAAACTTATGCACGATATTCGTGGCGCGATCGAGAGCCAAACCTTCGACGCGCGTGGGGCTGAAATCAGCGAAGGCTGGGCGAGGGGCGATATCCCCGTCCTGTAAAACCTCAGGTGCTCAGCGAATTCGATGCGCGCAAGCTGCAGCCGGTGATCTGAAACGTACCGTCGGGCTGCTGCTGCAGCGTATAGACCGCCTCATAATCCTTGCCGTCGGGGCCGACGATCAGCACCTGCTGGATAATCGAGCCCGGACCCGTCTGCTCGACCTTGCCGAAAGCATAGGACTGTGGCTTGCGCACCGGCGGGTAGCCATTGGTCACCATGTTCATGAAGGCATCGACGGTCGGGAACACCTGCTTCACGTTCGGGGCAGCGAAGCTGTAGGCCCTGGCGCCGTCATTGGCGATGAGGGCCTTCAACTGACCGTCGATGACAGCCTGGCCGGCCTTGACCTCGGCATCTCCGGCAAACGCCGAGGACGCCAGCATGACGAACGCGAATGCGAAAAAGGCGCGGCGCATGACCTGTCTCCACTGTCCCTCGAAAGATGCCTCCGGAAAAAGCTGTTCCAGGACACATTCTAACATACGCTTGGCGGTGCATCCCGGTTTCACCGATTGCGAATATTCGCCACGGGAATGTCATGCCGATTGCGGAGCTGTGTGAGGCCATGGCCAGGGTCCGCGCCGGCTAAGTGCGGATTCCAGTGCTTGAAAGGCCGCCTCCAGTCTGCCAGAAGGGCCGCTTGGACTTGGACGTTTAGCGGGACKAAGCCATGAAGGCGTTTTTCGTGCAGATCAAATGCGAGCTCGGCAAATCCTATGAGGTTGCCAGCGCGCTTGCCGACGCCGAGATTGCCTCGGAAATCTACTCCACCGCCGGCAATTACGATTTGCTCGCCAAATTCTATGTCGACGACGAGGAAGATGTCGGCCATTTCGTCAACGAGAAGGTGCAGAT
>NZ_JBFUGJ010000140.1:0-14750 GCF_056402975.1 Mesorhizobium sp. P3_A9
GCAACGAGTGCAACGCGCTGTACGACCGCATCGCCTGCCCCGTTTGCGGCCACGTGATCGAAGCCGAAAAGGTCAGGCAGCCTGACGGCAGCTATGTCGAGCGGCGAACCGTGCCGGGTGCCCTGGGTTGGTCCACCCATCTCTTGCTCGAGATGATGAGGCGGGAATGGGAGCGCGCGGACGATGGCCCGGCGCCGATAGGCAAGACATCGCGGAAGTTGGTTATCGTCATCTTGTTCTGGGCGTTCTTCGAGTCCCTGATGGACCGCTTCTATAACGCGGCACTTGGCGACCTCGACGAAGCCGAGGCGGCTAAGATCCTCCGCAAGTTCAAGTTCGTCGGCGGCCAACTCGACGAGCTGCACAAGTCGCTGTGGGGTGTATCCTTCTGGGAGGACCTGGCCGCCTTGGACTACGTACCGCTGGCCGAGCAAATCCGCACGATTCAGGAGCGCCGCAATGCTTTCATCCATGGCGATCCGGAAGCCATCGACGACTCTTTGGTAGCCCGGACTATGGGGATCCTAATGGACGTGCAAGTCGCGTGGATCAAATTGTTCAACACCCGCTGCACCCATAAAACTCGGAAAATCCCGATCTGGCACCAGGTCGAGCGCGCGGTGAAGGCACGCTAGCCGGAGCTGTCACTCTGCGTTCCGGAACGACAAGTCGAAACTTTCGGCAGGAGCAATTACGTATAACATAACGTCCTTACGTTATGGCCGGCTGCAGGCCGATCATCGAGCCACAATACGGCTGGCATATACGGCGTCAAACATTGACCCCGCTGCTCCCATCCTCCGTCCGCTTTCGAGCTAGATTTTCATACAATTAGACGACCGAAATGGGGCACTTGGCTGTCGTTCGGGACGAGTGCCAGGAAGTCCGCTTTCAGGCGAAGGCAACGTTTGCTTGGACGTCCGAAATGGGGCGGTGGGTTCAACCGGTCGTCGCAACACCTTTAATCTGAGAGGATGGGAGGTGTCGCATGGTGACGTCGCGGATCTGGTTTACGTCAGAACAGAAGGCCGAGCTCTGGGATCGATGGAAGCAAGGCCAGAGCATTTCGTCGATCTCGCGCGCACTTGAGCGCCGGAACAAGGGCGGCGTTCAGCGGATCGTATCCTTACACGGCGGCATTGCTCCGTCAGCAAGGCGTAGAGCGGCCTCGGCGCTCGAGCTGGGGGAGCGCGAAGAGATCTCTCGCGGGATTGCGGCAGGTCTTGCCATCCGCGTTATTGCACGGAGTCTGGGGCGATCCCCATCAACGATATGTCGGGAGATCTCTCGCAACGGCGGTGCACAAACGTATCGTGCAACTCGGGCCGACAAGCAGGCTTGGCAGCGAGCGCTTCGACCGAAGCAGTGTCGCCTGGCATGCTCTGGGCGGCTACGGTGGCGGGTGGCGCAAAAGCTGGCGCTGCAATGGTCGCCGGAGCAGATAGCGGGCTGGCTGAGGCGAGCGTACCCAGGCGATCCAAGCATGCGGATATCTCATGAAGCGATCTATCGCAGCCTGTTCATCCAGTCGCGAGGGGTGCTCAAGAAGGAGCTGACAGCGCATCTGCGCACCAAACGACAGATGCGCCTCGCCAAAGGCGCGCTTACCCGGACGGGGCAAGGACAAATCCTCGATATGGTCTCCATCCGCGAGCGCCCCGCCGAGGCTGAGGATCGTGCCATTCCAGGTCATTGGGAGGGTGATCTGCTCACCGGTGCTAACGACACGAACATCGCCACCCTCGTCGAGCGACACAGCCGGTTCACGATGCTTGTAAAGTTGGCCAGGAGGGACTCGGCGACCGTCGTGGCGGCCCTCGCCGAGAAGATCGGCACGTTGCCCGAAGAGTTGCGGCGCTCGTTGACATGGGACCAGGGCAAGGAGATGGCTCGTCACAAGAGCTTCACCGTGGCAACCGACCTACAGGTCTACTTCTGCGACCCGCGCAGTCCCTGGCAACGCGGCAGCAACGAAAACACCAACGGCCTGCTCAGGCAGTACTTCCCGAGAGCAACAAACTTCTCCCATGTCTCGCAGGCCCAACTCGACGACGTCGCCCTACGGCTCAATCAACGGCCCCGAAAAACCTTGGACTTCGAAACGCCGGCCGATAGGCTGCAGAAAGTGTTGCAATGACCGGTTGAAACCACCGGCGCAAATTGGTCACGGCTCCACTCGTGAAGTGGAGCCGCACCTGATCAAACCTCAGTTGCCTCGGAAAGTTCGAGAGCGTCCTCAACATCGACTCCCAGATAGCGGACCGTGTTCTCGATCTTGGTATGACCGAGCAAAATCTGGATGGCTCGCAGATTTCCCGTCGCTTTGTAGATAATCGAGGCCTTGGTGCGACGCAGGGAATGGGTTCCGTAGTCGTCTGGTCTAAGCCCGATCGCCTCCACCCATTCGTCGACAAGGCGTGCATACTGCCTTGTACTCATGTGAGCCCTTGGATTGATCCTGCTCGGAAACGCGTAATCGTCGACTGTTCCGCCGCGTCGCTCCAGCCATGCGAGAAGGCTGGAGCGTACGTCGCTCATCAACTCGAACTGAACAGGTCGGCCGGTTTTCTGTTGGATGACCATCGCGCGAGTTCGGACTTCCGGTCCTACAACGAGGTTGCCGATTTTGATCTTGACGAGATCGCAGCCGCGCAAATTGCTGTCGATCGCCAAATCGAAGAGCGCTCTGTCTCGCAGACGCAGCTCTCGATCGAGAAAGAAGCGTATCGCCCATATCTGTCGAGGTTTCAGAGGGCGTTTCGTTCCGACCTTCTTCCCGGCATTCCATGCCCGGCGATCGGAGTCGGTGAGGTCGTAGCACGAG
Source organism: Mesorhizobium sp. P3_A9 (assembly GCF_056402975.1). NCBI lineage: Bacteria > Pseudomonadati > Pseudomonadota > Alphaproteobacteria > Hyphomicrobiales > Phyllobacteriaceae > Mesorhizobium > Mesorhizobium sp. P3_A9. The sequence continues at coordinate 2,825 of NZ_JBFUGJ010000140.1, forward strand.
TGTCCCATTTCGTTTCTCCTTCGGCCATGATTGGCCACCAGAGAAACGCCGCTCGACTGTTGCGGGGCCGTAACCGGACTGGCCGCTGAGTCACGGTTCAGTTCAAAAGCTGCCGTGTGGACGCGCTCCACAGACTGAAGGGTCGAGGAGACAAGCGATGAATGGCCAAGCACGCTGACTTTGGCCGACTTCAACGTCCCAGGAGGTTCTTCTCGACGGTTCTAAGGTGGATCAACATCGCCGTCTTGGAGCCGTCGGGATCGCGACGCAGCAACGCATCCAGGAGGGCCTGATGCTCATCGCAATACACCTGACGGCGCTCTTCGGAGAATGACCGCTTCTTCATCTCGAACCAAGGCGACTGGTTTCGGATCGCACGCATGAGGTTATGAATCTCCTTCAAAAAATCATTGCGGCAGCATGCGAAGACGCGATGATGGAATTCCGCGTCCCAATGCTCGAATGTGGGCATGTCTTGCGACTCGCAGGCGGTCTTATGTGCTTCGCGAACAGCGTTGAGCTCGGCCGCGCTCGCGTTGGTCGCGGCAAAAGCCGCGGCAGCCGGTTCCAGCAATTGCCTGATCTCCATCATATCGGCCGGGCTGGTGCCTTCCATTCGCGCCACCATCGAGGCAATCGACAGGGGATTTGTCGCGGTTAGAAATGTCCCGCGGCCGACGTGGCGAACAACGGTCCCGTCGCCTTCCAGGAAACCGACGGCGCGCCGCACCGTGTTGCGCGCCACCCCAAACTCGACCGCCAGATCACGCTCCGGAGGCATCCGCCCGTCCTCAAGCCATTCGCCGGATGAAATCCGCTTCTTGAGCATCAAGGCAATATCGTTCGCAACGAGCTTCGGCATTTCCAACTTCTATCTGATCCAATTGTGAACCAATAATATCAGCGATTGCGCGCCCGGTCTAGTAGTTTTAGCCAGAAATAGGCTTTTTCTGCCAGATATGCAAAGATTCATGCACTCAGCCCATTGCCAAGCCCAACCAATCGTGACTATTTTGTCTTCAAAGGCCGCATATTGGCTCACAAAAGGTTCAGGGAGAGAGGCATGAAAATTGCGACATTTGCGATCGCCGGTGAGCGTCGCGTCGGCGTCGTCGATCTCGACAGGCAGACTGTTTCGCCTTTTGATCTACCTGTCGAGCAGGCACAGACCGGTCTTCTGGCGCTGATCCGTCGCAATGGCGCCGGGATGCCGCGCACGCTTTCGCCCATCCCGCTTGCGCAGGTCGAGATCGAAGCGCCAATCCCGCTGCCGGCTCGCAACATTTTCTGCGTCGGCAAGAACTACCACGAGCATGCCCACGAATTTTCCCGCAGCGGATTCGATTCAAGCGCAGCCGCAGGGACCATCCCCAAGCACCCGATCATCTTCACCAAGGTTCCGGAGTCGGTGATACCGACCAACACCAATGTGCTGATCGACTCCACTGTATCGACGGCCATCGACTATGAGGCTGAGCTTGCCGTCATCATCGGCAAGGGCGGGCGCGGAATTTCAAAGGAAGACGCTTACGATCACGTTTGGGGCTACACGATCGTCAACGATGTCACCGCGCGCGATCTGCAGGGCAAATACAGCCAGTGGCTGATAGGCAAGTCCCAGGACACGTTTTGCCCCATGGGGCCTTGGGCCATAACCAAGGACGAACTCGACCTCGATAGTGCGTCTGTCCGCTGTTTCGTCAATGACGACCTGCGCCAGAACTCGAAGATTTCGCTGCTCATTTTTGATATCCCGACGATCATCTCGACGCTGTCGCAAGGCATCACACTGAACCCTGGCGATATCATTGCGACGGGGACGCCAGCAGGCGTCGGTATTGGGTTTGATCCGCCGAGATACCTGAAGGCTGGCGACGTCGTCCGCGTCGAGATCGACGGCATTGGGTCCCTGGAGAACCGCTTCGCGGAGCGTGCGCAATGACAACAGTGACGATCGGGCCGATCGTTGCCGAGGTCACCGGCGAAGGCATGCCGGTGGTGATGATCCATGGCCTTGGTGGAACGTCGAACATGTTCCAGCCGCAGATGGCGGCACTCTCCAGCTATCGTGTAGTCCGGCTGGATCTGCCTGGCTCGGGGCGCTCGCCAAGGCCATTTGAGCCGCTAACGATCGAAATCATGAGCGATGCCGTTACCCGCGCCATGGACGGCATGGGCGTAACGCGGGCACATTTCGTCGGTCATTCGATGGGCACCATCGTCTGCCAGCAAATAGCTGCCAAACAGTCTGCGCTGGTCGCTTCGCTGGCATTGTTCGGCGCCTTGGCCGAACCTGCCGAAGCAACACGGCAGGGCCTCGTCAAGCGAGCTCAACTGGCCAGAGCCGGCGGCATTGCCGACATAGCCGATCAGATCGTCGCCAATGCGCTGTCGGCGCATACAAGAGAGACGTCGCCTGCGGCGGTCGCCTTCGTGCGCGAGTCGATAACGCGGCAGGATCCGGAGTCTTATGCGCGCACTTGCGAGGCACTGGCGAAGGCGGCGGCGGTCGACCCCAGGCACATCGCGACCCCTACCCTGTTGGTCACCGGCGACGCCGACACAGTCAATCCGATGAGCATCGGCCAAGCGCTTGCCGATCGGATCAAGGGAGCCGTAATCTCTTCGCTCGATCGGTGCGGACACTGGGCTACCGTTGAGTGCCCCCGCGAAAGCAGCCAAAAGCTCGCCGATTTTTTGCGACGCGTTGATAGGTGAGGACCTGAACAGCGCGTAAAACTGCGCGTTCGAATGTTTTTGGGAGGATAAGATGGCAGAAGACAGCTGGAACGGAAACGGTTCGGGCGGCACGCTCTTCACCAACGTGCGCGTGCTCGACGCGACCGGTGAGTATCCCTACACCGGGGAAGTGCTGGTGCAGGGCAACCGCATCAAGCAGATCACCAAGGGTTCGTCGCGTTTTGGCTCGACATCGTCACCGTCATATGGTGGCGGCGCCACAGTCATTGACGGCATGGGCGCGACGCTGATGCCCGGCATGATCGATGCCCATTTGCACCTGTCTTGGAACAATGCGCCCGGCATCGACCCGATCCAGATGATGGAGGTCGAAGAGCATATGCTGGTCACGATGGAAATGGCCAAGCTCGTGCTGGACGCTGGCTTCACGGCGGGTCGCGGTGCTGCTGCAGCCAAGGCGAGGCTCGACGTCGTCTGCAAGAAGTTCATCAATCAGGGACGGTTCCCCGGGCCACGCTATCTAGCCGCTGGGCCTGAGATCACCACTGTGGGTGGCCTTGGCGATTCATCGCCGTCGCATATCCCGCATGAGGGCCTCAACCTGGGAATCGTCGTATCGGGGCCGGAAGAAATCCGGCGCACCGTGCGGCAGCTGATCAAATACGGCGTCGACTCAATCAAGCTCAATCTGTCCGGTGAAAGCATCACCGGTATGGGCGCCGAAGAGACACCAATGTCCGAAGAGGAGGTCGCCATGGCGGCCTCGGAGGCACGCTGCCGCAACAAGGTGTTGTCGGCACACGCGCGCTCATCTGGATCGGTCAAGCAGTGCATCAGGCACGGCATCCAGAACATCTTTCACGCATCATTTGCGGACGAAGAAGCCCTCGATATGTTGGAGGCCGCAAAAGACAAGCACTTCGTCGCGCCCGGCATTGCCTGGCTCATCAACACTGCTCGCCATGCCGAGCAATGGGGCATCAAGCCTGGCTCGCCGCTGTCGCTCGAATATGAGCGAGAGCTCGAGATGTGCGTCGACACGATGAAGAAAATGCACCGGCGCGGCATCCGCGTTCTGATTGGTGGCGACTACGGTTTTGCTTGGACACCGCAAGGCACCAACGCCAAGGATATTCAGACATTTGTCGAGATGCTTGGCTTCTCGCCGATGGAGGCGATCCAGGCCGGAACCAAATATGGTGGCCAGATTATGTGTATGGGCGACGAGCTCGGCATGATCAAGGAAGGCTATCTCGCCGACCTCCTTCTGATCGACGGCGATCCGATATCAGACGTCCGAATTCTCCAGGATAAGAACCGCATCCTCGCCATCATGAAGGACGGTAAATTCCACAAGGCACCGCGTATCAACGAACAGCGCCGGCGACTGACGGCATGAGCATCCTGGACCGGCCATCTTCGTCCGGGATCTCGGGCGGCGGCGTTTCGCGCCGACAGGCATGGGGCCTTTTCTGGCTCCTGATCGCCGCGCTCGTTGCATGGCTCGTTTTCGCCGTCTGGCCGGATTGGCTCAACGCGGTCCTCATATCGAAGAAAGCCTTCGTCAGCGCCGTGCTCAACGGCATAACGCTGGCAGGTCTCTACTTTCTGGTTGCCAGCGGTTTCACTTTGATCTTCGGCCTCATGCGCAACGTCAACCTGGCGCATGGTTCGCTTTACCTGCTCGGCGCCTACATCGGTTACGAAGTGGCGGACCGCACCGGCTACTGGTTGCTGGGGGTCGCCGCGGGCTTCATCGTGCTTGCAGTGATCGGTGTCGTCATGCAGGTCGTCGTGTTCCGTCGCTTGGAGGGTGACGACCTTAGGCAAACCCTGGTCAGCATCGGCATCTCGATCGTGGCGGCCGACCTGATGCTGGCGGTCTGGGCGGGCGGCACCTATCAGATCGCGGTGCCGGAATGGCTCGATGGTGCAGTGACCTTGCCTGTCATAACGGCGGTCCGATCCAACGGCGCATCGGTCTTTCTCACCTACCCATTCTATCGGATCGCCGTGCTGGCCGCAGCCATCGTCATTGGCATCGGCCTGTGGCTGATGCTGAACAAGACCCGCGTCGGCATGATGATCCGCGCCGGCGTCGACGATCGCGCTATGCTTTCAGCCTCTGGCGTCAACGTGCATGCGGTCTTCGCCATCGTCTTTGCGGTTGGAGCCGGACTTGCCGGCTTTGCCGGGGTCGTTGGCGGATCGGCGCTGTCCGTCGCGCCGGGTGAAGACATTCGTTATCTGCTGGCCTCGCTCGTAGTCGTCATCGTTGGCGGCATGGGCTCGATATCAGGCGCAGCCATAGGCGCGCTTCTCATTGGTTTGGCCGAACAACTCGGCCTGGTCTACTTCCCGACCTACGGCGTCGTGCTGACCTTCATCATCATGGTCGTGACACTTGCGATCCGGCCGCAAGGCATCATGGGCAAATCACGATGACCATGAGCCTCCAATCCACGCCCGCCACAACTCAGCCAACCTGGCTGGACAAAATTGGCGCCGGTCACATTCTTCTCGCCATCGCGCTGGTTCTGTATCCGCTGGTGGCGTCGGATTTCTTCCTGACGCAGATCGGCGGCTACTCCTTAATCTTTGGCATGCTCGGCCTGTCGTTGATGATGCTCGCCGGCTACGGCGGCATGGTCAGCCTGGCTCAGATCACCGTCGCGGGTATCGCGGCCTATTGCATCGCGATCTTCGGCGACAACAACAGCCACCTTCTTGGCTTTGGCTGGCCCTGGTGGATTGCGGCTCCGGTTGCGATCCTGATCGCGGCGATCGCCTCGTCCCTGATCGGATGGATATCGGTCCGCACCGAAGGCATCTACACCATCATGATCACGCTGGCGATTGCCACCGCCACCTTCTACTTCGCGCAGCAGAACTACGCGATCTTCAATGGCCATTCGGGCTATGCCGGCATACGCGCCCCAGCTTTCTGGGGCGTGAACTGGCGCGATCCGAAGGCGTTCTATTACCTGTGCCTTGGATTCTCGGTGCTCGCCTATGCCGCGATCCTCTACGGCTCCAGGTCAACGTTCGGGCTGACCCTGCAGGCGATCCGTGACAATCCCCGCCGCATGCGCGCTCTGGGCTTCAACGTTACTGCGCACAAGGTGTTCGCCTGGTTTCTGGCCGGCATCATAGGTGGGTTGGCCGGTGTGCTCCTGGTCTGGTTCAATGGCCGCGTATCGCCCGGCACCATCGGTGTGGACGCTGCAATCGATGTTCTGATCATCGCTGTCATTGGTGGTCTGCGGCATCCGATCGGGCCGTTCCTTGGAGCCCTCGTCGTCGTTCTGATGCAGACGTTCGCGATCGATCTCGTCGGGGCCGAGCGTTTCAACACCCTGATCGGCCTCGTCTTCCTGGTGATCGTTTTCATTTCACCAGATGGAATTCTTGGGTTGTGGGCAAAGTTCAAGCCCAACTTTTCTCAGGAGTCCTTGCGCCCCAGCCTGTGACGGCCGGGCGGAATGAACTGCACAACTCTGTCAATCAAGGGAGGAAATAATGAGGATGCACAGACGCACATTACTGGCTTTGGCATTGGCGAGCGGACTGACCGCTCCGTCCTTGGCTCTCGCCGCTGACGACACCATCAAGATCGGCCTGCTTGCGACCTTCGAAGGGCCCTTCACGGTGCTTGGCGAAGATAGCGAGCGCGGCGCAATGACCGCCGTGGAAGAGGTCGCCGGCACCGTGGCGGGCAAAAAGATCGAGATCATCAAGGGGTCGTCCGACGCGTCACCCGACAGTGCGGTGCGCGCGGCCCGCAAGCTGGTCGAACAGGATGGCGTCAAGGTCCTGATCGGTCCGCTTTCTGGTGACGAAGGCCTGGCCGTCAAGGACTATGCCAAGACCCAGCCGACGGTCACGTTCCTGAATGGCGCATCCGCTGCCCAGGACACGACTTTCAGGGATCCTGCCCCGAACTTCTTCCGCTTTGGAACCGATGGCGCGCAATGGATGGCAGGCCTGGGCACTTACGCTTTCAAGGACAAAGGCTACAAGACCGTCGCGACCGTCGCGGAGGACTACTCCTTCCCCTACACGCAGGTGTTCGGCTTTATGGCTGAGTTCTGCAAGGCAGGCGGACACGTGCCGTCGAAATCCTGGGTGCCGATCGGTAACAAGGATTTCTCCTCGGTCATCGCTGCCATCCCCGACAATGTCGACGCAATCTATGTGGCGCTCGGCGGTGCAGATGCCGTGAACTTCCTGACTCAATACCAACAGTCCGGCGGTGCGGCCCCGCTAATCGGAGGCTCGATCACTGTCGATCAGACGGTGCTCACGGCCAAGGGCAAGCTGCGTGACGTGCTCGTTGGAACGCCTTCTGCCGGTCCGACGGCTGACACGAATGACACCGCTTCCTGGACCAAGTTTGTCGAGGCTTACAAAAAGCAGCCAGGTGCATTCCCGTCGCCGTCGCTGTTTGCCCATGCCTACTACATCAACATGAAAGCCGCGTTGCTTGGCCTCGACAAGGTCGGCGGCGATGTTTCCGATGGTGGTGCGAAGCTGCGCGATACCCTTTCGTCGCTGTCTTTTGAGACGCCGACGGGCAAGGTTTCGCTCGACAAGAACCGCAATGCGATTGCCGACATCTTTCTGACGGAAGTGACTGAAAACGCCGACGGGACGCTGTTGAACAAGCTGATCAAGGTGGTTCCGCAGGTAAACCAGACACTAGGCATTGCTGAAGCGGACTTCACGGCGCTGGGCGCTGTGAGCCGCGACAATCCAAGCTGCCCGTAATCGGTCGAACGCAGGAGCGCGCACCAGTGGCCGAGAATGACATGGCTTCCCGTCTGCAAGGAACCGGTGCTTACGCTCTGGAACTGGACGGCGTCGCGCGTCACTTCGGTGCTCTGGTGGCGCTTTCCGGCATCAATATGAGGATCGCGGCCGGCGAACGGCGCGCGGTCCTCGGCTCCAATGGTGCCGGCAAGACGACGCTTTTCAATGCGGTGACCGGCGACTTCTTGCCGACGGCCGGGCGCATCCGCTTCTTCGGCGAAGACATAACCGATCTGCCCACACATGAACGCATCAGGCGTGGCTTGCGGCGGACCTACCAGATTTCGCAGTTGTTCAAGGGGCTGTCGGTTCTCGATTCAATCTTCCTGGCCTGCCGCGGAGTGTCGCGCCGCCGGTTCTCATTACTTCGGCCGCGGTTGAATGACGTCAACAGAGTTCAGGCTGAGTCGATCCTCCACGCCGTGCATTTGGACAGCGACCGCGACGCGTTGGTGGCGACACTCAGCCACGGCCAGCAGCGACAGCTGGAAATTGCGCTGGCCCTCGCCGGCGCACCCCGGTTCATATTGTTCGACGAACCCGCAGCGGGTCTGTCGCCGACAGAGCGTCGCGATCTGGTTGCGATCCTCAACGGCCTCCCCAAGCACATCGGCTATGTCATCATCGAGCATGATCTCGACGTGGCGCTTCGCGTCTCTGAATATGTCTCGATGATGCACAATGGCCGCCTGTTCAAGGAAGGCACACCCCAGGAGATCGAGGCCGATCCTGAGGTCCAGGAAATCTACCTTGGAGGCAAGCATGGCTGAGCGCGCCGCTTCCTCAGGCAAGGCGGTTCTCAAGATCGAGGACCTTCAGGTCTATTACGGCCAAAGTCATGCGCTCCAGGGCGTGTCGCTGACTTTGGAAACCGGCGTGTTGTCGGTCGTCGGCCGCAATGGCATGGGCAAGACGACACTGTGCAACACCATCACTGGCCTGAAGCGCGCACAATCCGGTTCCATTCGAGTCAACGGTCGAGAGATATCCTCGCTCGAGCCGCACGAGATCCACCGCCTCGGCGTCGGCTACGTCCCCCAAGGCAGGCGAGTCTGGCCAAGCCTGTCCGTGGATGAGCACTTGCGGATGTCGTCGAAACGCGACGCCAGTTGGACGGTCGAGCGTGTCTACAAGACCTTTCCACGCCTGGCGGAACGCAAAAGCAATGGCGGCTCTCAACTGTCGGGTGGCGAGCAGCAGATGCTGGCCATTTCGCGTGCGCTGCTGAGCGACCCCAAACTGCTGGTCATGGACGAGCCAACCGAAGGGCTGGCGCCGGTCATTGTCGAACAGGTCGAGCGCATGCTCGTCAGCCTGGCGGAAGAAGGCGAGATGGCGATCCTCGTCATCGAACAGAATATCGGTGTTGCAACGGCCGTGTCGGACCGCGTCGCGATCATGGTCAACGGGCGCATCAACCGGGTCATGGAAGCCTCGGCGCTTGCTGCCGATCGCGACTTGCAGCAACGTCTGCTCGGCGTTGGCCGCCACTCTGATGAACCTGCTGTTACTCCAGCCGCAATTGCCGAAGCGCAAGAGCAACTGGCGGAGGTCTACCGCATTGATCGGGCAGGCACACGCACAGAGCCGGTGGTTCAGAATGGGGTCTACCGTCCGGTCACCGAGCTGCCAAACCGGTGGAACGTGCCGGTTGCAGCCATGCGGCAAGCGGCAGTCGAAAAACACAATCCTCAAGACGACCTGAAAAAGGTCTTCGCCATCCCCTTCGCCGAGCGGATCGGCCGCACCGTTCTTGTCGCCGGAACGTTCGACACGAAGGCGAAGGAATTGCGGTTCGTGGCCGATCGTCTGAAATCGCTCGGGATTCCCGTTCGCACAGTCGACCTCTCCACCTCGGGAAGGCCGTCGAGCGCGGACGTTCCCGCTATGCAGGTCGCAGGCATGCATGCGCGAGGATCATCGGCTGTGTTTTCGAATGACCGCGGCGGCTCGGTCGCCGCAATGGCCGAGGCCTTTGCTCGCTGGATCGAACGCGAGCCAGGTCTTGGCGGCGTGATTTCGGCCGGCGGCTCAGGCGGAACGACAATGGCCACCGCCGGTATGCGCGTCCTGCCGGTGGGCGTTCCCAAACTGATGGTGTCCACCGTGGCAGCCGGCGACGTCGGCAAATATGTCGGTGGCGCCGATATCATAATGTTCCACTCGGTCGCGGATGTTCAGGGCCTCAACTCGATCACTGAGGCCGTCCTGGGCAACGCTGCTCACGCCATGGCGGGTATGGTCGCGCAGCTGCCTTCCGGCGAAGCCTGGGAAGCCAAGCGAAAGCTGGCACGTCCTGCTGTCGGCATCACCATGTTTGGCGTCACCACGCCCGCTGTGCAGGCCGTCACCAAACGGTTGGAAGCGGATTATGACTGCCTGGTTTTCCACGCTACCGGCATCGGTGGCCGGGCCATGGAGAACCTCGCCGACTCCCGACTGCTGTCGGCCTTCATCGACCTGACAACGACGGAAGTCGCCGACATGGTGGTCGGTGGCGTGTTCCCTGCAAACGATGATCGCTTCGGAGCGGCGATACGCACGGGCTTGCCCTATGTCGGGTCCACCGGCGCGCTGGACATGGTCAATTTTGGCCCGCGCGACAGTGTGCCGGAAAAATTCAAAAGCCGGAAGTTCGTCGTGCACAATCCCAATGTCACCCTGATGCGCACCACCAGGGATGAAAACCGGCAGTTTGGCGAATGGATCGGCACGCGGCTGAATGCCATGAATGGGCCTGTGCGCTTTCTCCTGCCTGAAGGCGGCGTTTCGATGCTCGACGCACCCGGGCAACCCTTCCACGATCCGGAAGCCGACAATGCGCTGTTTGAGGCGATCGAGAAAACCGTGCGCCAGACGTCACTGCGGCTGGTCCAGCGCGTTCGTTCCAACATCAACGATGCGCCATTCATCGATGCGGTGATCACTGCATTCCATGCAATCGCACCGAAACTGCAGAGGCGCGCATGACCCGATCTGCAAGTCGACAGCCTCACGAAAATCAAGCCGGTCGGCTTCGGTCGATCGCATCCTGTTTGGGAGGGTAGAAAAATGGCCGCACAGACTTTTGGCACGTTCCTTTTGTGGTTGATCGTCGCCGCGATCATCGTTGTGATTGCTGTCTATATCCTGCGATGGCTGTATCGCCGCTCCACCAAGGAAACAGCGTTCGTGCGAACCGGTTTCATGGGCGAGAAGGTGGTCGTCAATGGCGGCGCTTTCGTCATACCGGTCCTGCACGAAATAACTCCCGTCAACATGAACGTGCTGCGCATCGAGGTGCGCCGCGAAGACGCTCACGCATTGATCACCAAGAACCGGATGCGCGTCGACCTGATCGCGGAATTCTTCGTGCGGGTCGGAGCAAGCCGCGAATTGGTGGCCGCCGCCGCGCAGACACTGGGGCGGCGCACATTGCAGCCTGAAAGCCTGCGCGAATTGCTTGAGGGAAAATTCGCCGGCGCCATGCGCACGATCGCTGCCCAGATGAGCCTGGAGGAAATGCACGAGTTGCGCGGCGACTACGCGGCCAAGGTCCGCACCCTCGCCTCTGAATCGCTTGCTGCTAACGGTCTCGAACTTGAGAGTGTCGCTATCGTCGACCTCGACCAGACCAGCCTTGAGTATTTCGATCCGTCCAACGCGTTCGATGCCGAGGGTCTGACGCAACTGACGGAATCCATCGAAACTCGCCGCCGGATGCGCAACGAGATTGAACAGCGCACCCTCGTCGATATCCGCAACCAGAACCTCGATACGCAGCGCAAGGTGCTCGAGATCGACCGTGACACCGAATATGCGCGGCTCGAACAGGAACGCGAGGTCGAGATCCGCCGTGCGTCGCAGCGTTCTGAGCTGGCCATCGAGCGCGCGCTCCGCGACCAGGAATCGGAACAGGCGCAGCTGTCCTCGCGCGAAGCCGTCGAGAAATCCCGGCTGAACCAGGAAAGGAACATCACGGAAGAGCGCATCAAGAGCGAAGAGGACACGCAACGCCGCGAGATCGCCCGCCGGCGGTCCCTCGACGAGACTGAGATGAAAATGCGCGAACTGACAGAGCGTGAGCAGATCGCCCTGGAACTGTCGCTGGAAAAGGCCCGCATCGAGCGCGAAGGCGCGCAGAGCGGACTGGAGATCGAGCGCAAAAAGGTGCTCGAGATCGCGGAGCTTGAGCGTCAGATCGCGTTGGCGGAGAAGGCGCTGGAAGTCACGAAGGCAGAGGCTGAAAAGCGCCGCGCCGAGATTGTTGAGAACCAGGCCACTGAAACCGCGCGCATCGCGCAGGAGCGCGCCATTGACGAGGTGAGGATTGCTCGCGAGCGCCACCTTGAAGCGTTGCAGATCGCCAAGCGCCAGGCGTTCGAGGAAGCCGAGATTTCTGCCGGCGAAGAGGTGGAGCGTGCCCGCATCACTACAG
>NZ_JBFUGJ010000141.1:0-14679 GCF_056402975.1 Mesorhizobium sp. P3_A9
TGCTAATGATGAGGAAATACCTCTTTTCAGCAGGGTTCGCGCTGCTTGTGGCGGCGACATCCGTGTCGATGACTGTCATGACGCCGCCGGCTTTCGCCAGCGAGATCAAATACATCGTCAACGACATACCAATCACGTCAGGCGATATCGCGCATCGCGCCGCCTTTTTTAAGCTGCAGCGCAAGAAGGGCGATGCCGCCCAGGAAATGATCGACCAGACGCTGCGCATGGCCGAGGCCAAGCGGCTTGGCATCCGCATCACCGATGCCCAGGTCGAGGCTGCCTATCAGCGCTTTGCCGCGGGCAACAAAATGCAGATCAGCCAGCTTGATGGCGTGATGGAGAAATCCGGCGTCGGCAAGGACCATTTCAAGGAGTTCATCCGTGCCCAGATGGCCTGGAACCAGGCCTTGAGCGCGCGTTACCGTTCCGGCGAAGGTGGCAGCGTGACCGAACAGGATGCGGTCAGGCGCATGCTCGACAAGGGCGGGGCCAAGCCGAGCGCTACCGAGTACATGCTGCAGCAGGTCATCTTCGTCGTGCCCGCTGCCGAACGCGGCGCGACGCTGGCCAAGCGCAAGCGCGAGGCCGATGCCATGCGCGCCCGCTWCAACGGCTGCACCACGACGCGCGAATTCGCCAAGGGCCTCATCGACGTTACCGTTCGCGATCTCGGCCGGGTGCTTGCGCCGCAATTGCCGCCGGACTGGGCCGACCAGATCAAGGCCACCAAGGTCGGCGGCGCCACCACCACGCGCGAGACCGAGCGCGGCGTCGAGTTCATCGGCATCTGCTCATCGCGCGAAGTATCCGACGACAAGACAGCCCAGATGGTGTTCCAGAGCGAAGGCTCCAACGACAAGGCCGCCGACGATCTCAGCAAGAAATATGTCGACGAGTTGAAGGCGAAAGCCCGCATCGTCAAGCGCTGACGTGAAGAGCGCGATGACCGCGCTGGCGCTGAGCGTCGGCGATCCATCCGGCATCGGCCCCGAAATCGCCATCGCCGCCTTCCTGGCGCGCGAGGCAGTCGGCCTGCCCGCCTTCTATCTTTTGGCAGATCCGACGCTGATCGCCTCGCGGGCAAGCCGGCTGGGCGTGTCGGTGCCGATCGTCGAGACAATACCGGCGCAAGCGGCGCAGATATTCGCCCATACCTTGCCGATCGTTCCACTGGCGGCCCAGTTCGTCGACAGTCCTGGCCGGCCGGATCCGGCCAATGCGGCCGGCACCGTCGAGGCCATCGACCGCGCTGTCGCCGCCTGCCTTGCCGGAGACGCCGCCGCCGTCGTCACCTGCCCGATCGCCAAGAAGCCGCTCTACGACGCCGGGTTCCGCTTTCCCGGCCACACCGAATATCTGGCGCACCTGGCGGCCCGGCACAGTGGTGTCGACGCGATGCCGGTCATGATGCTGGCAGGCCCTGACCTGCGCACGGTTCCCGTCACCATCCACATCGCTCTGGCCGAGGTGCCGAAGGTGCTGACCACCGAGTTGATCGTCGCGACCGCGCGCATCACCGCGGCCGATCTGGCCGGCCGCTTCGGCATTGCCAGGCCGAGGCTTGCCATTGCCGGCCTCAATCCGCATGCCGGCGAAGGCGCTTCCATGGGCTTGGAGGACGAGCGTATCGTGCGGCCGGCGGTCGACATCCTGCGCGCCGAAGGCATCGATGCTTTCGGCCCGCTGCCGGCCGATACGCTGTTCCATGCGCGGGCACGGGCAAGCTATGACGTGGTCCTATGCATGTATCACGACCAGGCATTGATCCCGGCCAAGACACTGGCCTTYGACGARGCGGTCAACGTSACGCTCGGCCTGCCCTTCATCCGCACCTCGCCAGACCAYGGCACTGCCTTCGACATCGCCGGCAAGGGCATTGCGCGSSCCGACAGCCTGATCGCGGCGCTGAAGCTCGCCAGAAAGCTCGCCGACACCGACGCAAAGGCGGTAGCCGCATGAGCGCTGCCGTTTCGGGTCCGAACGCATGAGCATCGACGGTCTGCCGCCGCTGCGCGATGTCATCGAGCGCCATGGGCTGCAGGCRAARAAGGCGCTTGGTCAGAATTTCCTGCTCGACCTCAATTTGACCGGCAAGATCGCGCGCAGCGCAGGCGATCTCACAAACACCGTGGTGATCGAGGTCGGACCSGGYCCCGGMGGGCTGACAMGGGCGCTGCTTTCCAACGGCGCCCGCCGSGTCGTCGCCATCGAGCGCGATGAACGCTGCCTGGCTGCCCTTGCCGAAGTCGCCGCTCACTATCCCGGCCGGCTGGAGGTGATTTCCGGAGACGCGCTGAAGACCGACTTCGCCGCCCTCGCCTCCGCGGCTGCCGGAGACAGTGGCCAGGTGCGGATCGTGGCCAACCTGCCTTACAACATCGGCACCGAGTTGCTGGTGCGGTGGCTGACGGTCCCGGCCTGGCCGCCCTTCTACGCTTCGATGACSCTGATGTTCCAGCGCGAAGTGGCGCAGCGCATCGTCGCCGSSSCCGGCAGCGACGCCTATGGCAGGCTTGGCGTGCTGGCCGGCTGGCGCACGSARGCSAGGATYGCCTTCGACGTGCCACCSCARGCSTTCACGCCGCCACCCAAGGTCACCTCTTCGGTGGTCCATCTGGAGCCGCGCACGACACCTCTGCCCGCTGACGTCAAGAAACTCGGCCGCGTCACCGAAGCCGCCTTCGGCCAACGCCGGAAGATGCTGCGGCAGAGCGTGAAAAGCCTTGGCGGTGAGGCCTTGCTCGAGCGCGCGGGCATCGATCCGACCCGCCGCGCCGAAACGCTCAGCGTCGAGGAATTTGTTCGACTGACCAATGCGGTGTAGCTCGCTTCTCCCCGTGAACGGGGAGAAGGAAAAAAGACTTCACACCGTTTTCTCGTCCAGCAATCCCGAGACGAAATCAAAAAGCCCGGGCCGGCGGTCCCGCCGCAATCGTTCGGCGACGACGATGCCGCGCACCTCGGCGAAGGCACGGTCGAGATCGTCATTGACGATGACGAAATCATATTCCTTCCAGTGCTCGATCTCGTTGCGGGCGTTCTTCAGCCGCGTCTCGATCACCGCTTCCTGGTCCTCGGCCCGACGTTTCAGCCGCGCCTTCAATTCCTTCATCGATGGCGGCAGGATGAAGATCGAGACGATGTCGGCACGCATCTTCTCCTTCAGCTGCTGTGCGCCTTGCCAGTCGATGTCGAACAGCATGTCGCGGCCTTGCGCCAGCGCCAGTTCGGCGGGTTCGCGCGGTGTCGCGTAGCAATTGCCGTGCACTTCGGCCCATTCAAGCAGCGCATCGGAATCGCGCAGCCGCTCGAAGTCGCGCATGGTGCGGAAATGGTAGTGAACACCCTCGATCTCTGAGCCGCGGCGCGGTCTGGTGGTGACCGAGACCGACAGTTCGAGGCTGGAATCGCTTTCCAGGAGGTTGCGCGCGATCGTCGATTTGCCGGCGCCGGATGGCGACGACAGCACGAGCATCAGCCCCCGGCGGCGGATGCGGGACCCCAAATCCCTGGCAACCATCGGTTCCTTGGCAACCATCGGCTACTCCAGATTCTGGACCTGTTCACGAAACTGGTCGACCACGGCCTTCAGCTCCAGTCCGATCGCGGTGACGGCTGCGGCGTTCGACTTCGAGCACAGCGTATTCGATTCGCGGTTAAATTCCTGTGCCAGAAAATCGAGCTTGCGGCCGACGGCGCCGCCGCCCTCAAGCAAGGCCCGGCCAGATGCGACATGCGTTTTCAGCCGGTCGATCTCTTCGCGGATATCAGCCTTGGTAGCGAGRAACGCCGCCTCCATATGCAGGCGGCTCGCATCCAGATTGGCGGACGCGTCCATCAGCAGCTTGATCTGCTCGGCGATGCGTTCCCGGATCGCCGTGGTGTCGCGAGACGGATCCGCCTCCGCGCGCAGCGTCAGCGCCTCGATGGCGTCGATGTGGCCGGACAGCAGCAAAGCCAGTGCCGCACCCTCGCCCTGCCGTGCCTGCTCCAGCCCTTTCAGTGCCACGTCGAGCGCAGTCATGATGGCGATGTCGAGCGCGGTGCGCGCCTCTTCGGTTTCCACGGTTTCGGGAATGTCGAGCACGCCACGCAGCGACAGCAACCCGTCAGCCGTCGCGGGGGCAACGCCGAATTGTTCCTGCAGCCGCTTGGCGAGACCCGCAAGGTCTTTCAGAAAGGCCTCGTTGACAACGGGTTGCGCCTGCGCGCCGGCGGCGCGGCCGATGGTCAGCGTCGCCTGGAAATTGCCACGGGCGAAACACTTCTGCAGCGTTTGCCTGACCGTCGGCTCCAGCCGCTCGAAACCTTGCGGCAGCCGCAGCCGCACCTCGACGCTCTTGCCGTTGACGGACTTGACCTCCCAGGCGATCGAGGTGCCGTCATGCTCGGCGACGGCACGCGCAAATCCGGTCATGCTCTGCAAATTCATGTCGCCTGCACACCCCTGGCGCATCACCCCAAAGCCAGTTTTCCGGACGGGGCAAGTGCGGCTTTAAAACAACCACGCCGCGGGTGCGTCAAAATCGGACGCTTGGCGTTCTTTCAAATGTCAGGCTGTCGCCTTCCGGGCAACGCCTTTCTTCGTCCTACTGGGCGTCACCCGCATCGCCGCCGGCATCGCCATTGTCGCCACCGGTGCTGTCGCTGCCATCGGCAGGCTTGTCGGTAGCCGGCTTGTCGTCCGCAGGCTTGTCGGTAGCAGGCTTGTCGGCATTGCCGTTTGTACCAGAGGCAGCGGCGGCCTTGGCCGCGTCATCGGCCTGCTTCTTCTGCAACGCACGATAACGGGCGACGTTCTCATTGTGCTCWTCSAGCGTCGCSGCAAAGACRTGRCCGCCSGTGCCGTCRGCGACGAAATAGAGATCRYCGGTCTTCGAYGGRTTGGCSACGGCYTCRAGYGCKGCRCGGCCSGGATTGGCRATSGGCGTCGGCGGCAGGCCGYTGATCASATAGGTGTTGTARGGCGTCKGCTTCTGRATRTCSGACTGGTAGATCGGGCGGTCSGCMGGYTTSCCCTTRCCGCCGAACAGRCCRTAGATRATGGTCGGATCGGATTGCAGGCGCATGCCCTTGGCCAACCGGTTGAGGAACACGGCGGCGACGCGCGAACGCTCGTCACCCCTGCCGGTTTCCTTCTCGACGATCGAGGCCAGGGTGACGAAGTCCTCGACATTGGCGAGCGGCAGGTCCGGCGCGCGCCGCTGCCATACTTCGTCGACCAGCTTCTTCTGATCGGCCACCAGCTTGTCGATCATCTGCTGACGCGTCGCGCCGCGCGTGAAGCGCAGCGTGTCGGTGGCAAGGCTGCCCTCGGGGGGCGTTGTCGACGGCATGTCGCCACTCAAGGCGGGCTCGTCGGCGATACGCTGCAGCGCCTGCTCGACCGTCAGCCCTTCTGGAATGGTCAGCGAGTACATCACCGACTTGCCGCTCTTCAGAAGCTCCATGATGTCGCGCATGGATGCCCGGGGCTTGATCTCGTATTCGCCGGCCCTGAGCGCGGAATCGTTGCCGAAGGCACGCACGCCAAGGCGGAAGACGCGGGCGTCGCTGATCAGTCCGCGGCGCTCAAGCTGGTCGGCGATGTCGGCGACGCCGGTGTTCGGCTTGACCAGGAAGGTGTCTCCATTGGCCGAGGGGCCAGCTTCGGTGAATTCCTGCTTGCCGAAGTAAAGCGCCGCACCCGCTGCCAGAACCATCAGCATCACCAGGGAGATGACGAAGTTCATGAACACGACGACCTGGCTGCGCGAAGCGCGCGAGCGCTTCGGCGGCGGCGTTCCGGCTTCCGGCCGCAAAGCCTCGCTGGCTGTCTTCGGTACGATCGGCCCGGTGTTCGCCGGCCGCTGCCCGAATTCTCCGTTGCCCGACGGATTTGTGTTCATTTTGCCCTACCGTTTGATCGCCCAACGAATCCCCTGCGGCAGAGTAGGGGCGAATATGGCAAAATTGACGGCAGACCGAAGCATCGCCCGGTAGCCGGACGATCAGCCATTATAGCGCTGGAACACCAGCGAAGCGTTGGTGCCGCCAAAACCGAAGGAATTGGACAACGCCACGTCGATCTGGCGGGAGCGAGGCTTGTTCGGCACCAGGTCGATCGCGGTTTCGCGCTCCGGGTTGTCGAGGTTGATGGTCGCCGGCGCGACATTGTCTCTGATAGCGAGGATCGAAAAGATCGCTTCGGCGGCACCCGCCGCGCCCAGGAGATGGCCGATCGACGACTTGGTCGACGACATCGAAATCTTCGACGCCGCATTGCCGACCAGGCGCTCGACAGCGCCGAGTTCGATCGTGTCGGCCATGGTCGAGGTGCCGTGCGCGTTGATGTAGTCGATATCTGCAGGCGTCAGCTTGGCCCGGTTCAACGCTGCGGTCATGCACCGGAAAGCCCCGTCGCCGTCTTCCGCCGGAGCCGTGATATGATGGGCATCGCCGGTGAGACCGTAGCCGGTCACCTCGGCGTAGATCTTCGCGCCGCGCGCCTTGGCGTGCTCGAGCTCTTCCAGTACCACGACACCGGCGCCCTCGCCCATGACGAAGCCGTCGCGGTCACGGTCATAGGGACGCGACGCCGTTTGTGGCGTGTCATTACGATCGGTCGACAGCGCCCGACAGGCGGCGAAGCCGGCGATCGACAGCCGCGTCACCGGCGCCTCGGCGCCGCCGGCGACCATAACGTCGGCATCGCCCCACATGATCAGCCGGGCAGCATCGCCAATGGCGTGCGCGCCGGTCGAACAGGCCGTGACAACGGCATGGTTCGGGCCTTTCAGCCCGTGCCGGATCGAAACCTGGCCGGAGACGAGATTGATGATCTGGCCCGGAATGAAGAAGGGGCTGATGCGGCGCGGGCCGCGCTCCTTGAGGATCATCGCGTTCTCGGCGATGCCTTCGATGCCGCCAATGCCCGAACCGATGAGCACGCCGGTGGCGCATTGCTCTTCGTGGGTCTTGGGTTCCCAGCCGGAATCCTTCAGCGCCTCATCGGCGGCGGCAATCCCGTACAGGATGAAGTCGCCGATCTTGCGCAATTCCTTCGGCTCGAGCACGGCCTCGGGATTGAAGGTGGCATTGCTGCCGTCACCACGCGGAACGACGTGGGCGATCTTGCAAGCAAGATCTTCCACCTCGAACTCGGTGATGCGCTTGGCGGCGCTGCGGCCGGTCAGAAGTTCCTTCCAGCTGTGCTCGAAGCCCATGCCGAACGGCGACAACAACCCTAGGCCCGTGACGACGACACGCCTCATCGCAGGTCCTCCCCGGTGATGACTGCGGAAAGCGTCAGGCCGAAGCCTTGTCGATGTACTTCACCGCATCGCCGACCGTCAGGATGGTCTCGGCTGCGTCGTCGGGAATCTCGACGCCGAATTCTTCTTCGAACGCCATGACGAGTTCGACCGTGTCGAGGCTGTCAGCGCCCAGATCATCGATGAAGCTCGCCTGCTCCGTCACTTTGTCGGCATCGACGCCAAGGTGCTCGATGACGATCTTCTTGACGCGCTCTGCGGTGTCACTCATTTGGGGCATCCTCGTCTTTTGTTTGTCTGTCTTCGTTAGCGGGCAGAATGCCGCTAATCAAGCTGAAAGATGGTCCTGCCGGAAACGCAACGGCCACGGACCGGTTTTTGCCCGAACCGCCGGGTTGCGGGCCGCATTACACGAAAAATGGCTGAGGTCCAAGGCGAAATGGTCTCTTTTCACAGCCCCGCCGTATCCGTCAGATCATAGCCATGCCGCCGTTGACATGGATGGTCTGGCCGGTRACGTAGGCGGCYTCGTTGGAGGCGAGGTAGGCGACSGCGGAGGCSACTTCRRCRSTSGTGCCCATGCGSCGKGTCGGKATCGCYGCCATGATCGCCTCTTTCTGCTTGTCGTTGAGCTTGTCGGTCATGGCCGATTCGATGAAGCCCGGGGCGACGCAATTGACGGTGATGTTGCGGGTGGCGATCTCCTGCGCCAGCGATTTGGAAAAGCCGATCATGCCGGCCTTGGAGGCGCAGTAATTGGTCTGGCCGGGATTGCCGGTCACGCCAACCACCGAGGTGATGTTGATGATGCGGCCATGGCGGCGGCGCATCATCGGATGGGTGAGTTCGCGGGTCAGCCGGAAAACGGCGGTCAGATTGACTTCGAGCACTGAGTCCCAATCGGCGTCCGACATACGCACGAACAATCCGTCCTTGGTGATGCCGGCATTGTTGACCAGGATATCGACGCCTTCGAGCTCGGCCTCCGCCTTCTGGCCGAGCGCCTTGACCTCGTCGCGGTTCGACAGATTGGCCGAGAACAATTTGACCCGGTCGCCGAGTTCGCCTGCCAAGATCTCCAGTTTCTCGATGCGGGTGCCGTGCAGGCCGACAATGGCGCCTTGCGCATGCAGCACGCGGGCAATCGCCTCGCCGATGCCTCCCGATGCGCCGGTGACGAGCGCCTTGCGGCCGGTCAGTTCGAACATTTTTTGTCTCCTGATCTGAGAGAACAGCCTTCACACGGAAGGGGTCAAATCGCCAGTGGATTATGAAAGTGCGGCCAGCGCGGCCTCAACATCGGCCGATGTGCCGACCGACGCGGTAGCGATGTCGCGGTTGATACGTCGTGCCAGGCCCGACAGCACCTTGCCGGCGCCGATCTCGTAAAGCGTAGCAACGCCGTTGGTGCCGAACCATTCCACCGTTTCGCGCCAGCGCACACGGCCGGTTATTTGCTCGACCAGGCGCGGCGCGATCTCGTCGGGATCGCTGGTCGGGGTCACGGTGACGTTGGACAGCACGGGCACCGCCGGCGCATGCTTTGCTACCCCGGCGAGCGCGTCGCGCATGACATTGGCCGCCGGCGCCATCAGCGCCGAATGGAAGGGCGCCGAGACCTGCAGCATCAGCGCCCGCTTGGCGCCCTTTTCGGTGCACAGTTTCGCCGCCAGTTCGACCGCGGCCTTGGCGCCGGAAATCACCAGCTGGCCGCCGCCATTGTCGTTGGCGATCTGGCAAACCTTGCCGGACCCTTGCGCGGCCTCGGTGCAAGCGGCTTCGACATCTGCCTGCTCCAGCCCGATGATCGCCGCCATGGCGCCCTCGCCGGCCGGCACCGCCGCCTGCATGGCATTACCGCGAATGCGCAGCAGCCGGGCGGCATCGGCAACGGAAACAAAACCCGCGGCGGCAAGGGCCGAATATTCGCCCAGCGAATGGCCGGCGACGTAGGCGACCTTGTCCTTCAGCGAGAAACCGCGCGCTTCCAGCGCCCTGATCGCCGCCAGTGACACAGCCATCAGCGCCGGCTGCGCATTGGCCGTCAGGGTCAAGGTCTCTTCCGGACCTTCCCAGATCAGCTTCGACAGGTTTTCACCAAGCGCGTCGTCGACTTCCTGGAAGACCCTGCGCGCCTCGGGAAAGGCATCGGCGAGATCCTTGCCCATGCCGACAGCCTGGCTGCCTTGTCCCGGAAAGGTGAATGCAATGGCCATGCGAGGGCTCTCCAAGACTGGTTTGCTTGCTTGATAACACGCGTTTTTCCTGCCTGTGGCGCAAGGCAGGCCGCCAAGTCAAGCCCGGTTCAGCCCGGCCCTAAGTCGCAACCCTACACCGAGTGCCTGTTCCGAAAGGGCTTTTTGGCGATCACTCATGATGAAAACCGCTCACGAATCGTTTGCTGGCTCTTCTTATTTCCGCCACAGGCGCTAGCTTTGCGTGACAATTATATGACAATCGAGTGACTTGGGTTGTCGCTGGGTGGGAAGTTAAAGTGGCAAAGAGTTCGAAACGCGCAGGTAAAGCCGCGCCTCAGTTCCTGGAAGACGATCCGTCTACCGGCTATCTGCCGGGCCGGAGATGGCCGGTCGTCCGTTATGGATTGATCAGCCTGGCGATCTCAACCATCCTGGTGTTTGCCATCGAATTGATCGTGCGCGGCGACTTTGCCGGGACGATCTCTTTCTTCCTGCAGCCGCTCAAGCCGGGCTGGACGACCATCGTCGTGTTCGCGCTAATCCTGATCGGCCTCGACGCGGTGCTCGGCCGCAGCCATCAGAGCCTGATGATCGTCGCGCCCTTGACACTGTCGCTGGCTTTTGTCGGCCACCAGAAGTCGCATTATCTCGGCGATCCACTCTATCCGACCGATTTCCTCTATGCCCGCCAGATCTTCGCCCTGCTGCCGCTCCTGGTGCGTGACCGGCCGATGACCGCGCTCGCCATGGTCGTCGGCATCGTCGCCGGCCTGTCGCTGCTCGTCTATGGCTGGCGGCTGTGGCGCCGCAAGGTTCCCGCACTCAGCCGCAAGGGCCGSCTYGCCCGGCTGACGCTGRCCGTGCCGCTGCTCGCCTTCKTCGTCTCGATCATGGACTATGCCACCTTCTCGTGGACAAGGGATCGGCTGCAGATCATCCCGATCATGTGGGATCAGAAGGAAAACTACGCCTCGAACGGCTTTGCGCTGGCCTTCGCGCTCAACGTGCCGATGGCGCATGTCTCGGCACCGCCGGGCTATTCCGACAAGGCGATCGCGGCGATCGAACGGCCGCAGGTGGCGGCCTCGGTGCCCGATGAAAAACCCGACATCATCGTCGTCATGAGCGAATCCTTCTGGGATSCGACCAAGCTGCCSGGCGTCACCATCACGCCSGACCCCATTCCCAMYGTGCGGGCGYTGCGYTCCGGTTMGATGTTYTCGCCYGAATTYGGCGGCATGACCGCMAACATCGAATTCGAGGCGCTGACCGGYTTTTCCAACGCCTTCCTGCCGGCCGGCAGCATYCCYTACCAGCAATATGTGCGCACGCCGACGCCTTCGATGGCGACCTTCCTGAAGAGCGAGGGCTACCGGGCGCGCGCCATCCATCCCGGCACCAACTGGTTCTGGAACCGCGGCGCGGTCTATGCCGATTTCGGCTTCAACGATTTCAAGTCGGAAGAGACGCTGCCGCCGATGGAAAAGCGCGGACCGCTGGCATCGGATGCGGCGATGACGGACGAGATCATCCGCGAAGCCGATGCCAGCGACGACCCGGTGTTCTTCTTCGCGGTCAGCCTGCAGAACCATGGTCCCTATGAACCGAACCGCTACTACAACCCGACCCACGCAGTGCAGGCGCCGATCAGCCAATGGGCGCGCGACTCGCTGTTGAGCTATGCAGAGGGTTCAGCCGATGCGGACCGCGGCCTTGAACGGCTGATCGAATGGGCCAAGAAGCGCTCCCGCCCCACCGTGATCGCGTTTTTCGGCGACCAT
Source organism: Mesorhizobium sp. P3_A9 (assembly GCF_056402975.1). Taxonomy (NCBI): domain Bacteria; kingdom Pseudomonadati; phylum Pseudomonadota; class Alphaproteobacteria; order Hyphomicrobiales; family Phyllobacteriaceae; genus Mesorhizobium; species Mesorhizobium sp. P3_A9. The sequence goes on from NZ_JBFUGJ010000141.1 coordinate 11,236, forward strand.
CTGCCGCCGCTGGGGCCGGTCTATGTCGAGACTGGTTTCCTCAAGGACAATGTCGCGCCTCGCAAGGAGCCGACGCCGGAAGCCGCGCTTGAACATCACCAGACACCGCTGATCATCTGGTCGAACCGCTCCGGTCCGGTCGAGAATCTGGGCGCGGTGAGCCCGGCCTTCCTACCCTATCATATCCTCACCGCCGCGGGCATCACCCACCCCTACTACACAGGCTTCCTAGGCGAGGTGCGGGAGCACTACCGCGTTGTCGACCGCAACCTGCTGCTGACCCCGGCTGGCGAGGCGACACCCGATTGGTCACGGCAAAAGGAGATCGACCCGACGATCAACAATTTCCGGCTGATCCAGTACGACATGATGTTCGGCAAGCGCGGTGCGGCGCCGGACTTCTTCCCCGAGACGGTCGACAAGGTCGTCGCCCATACGAGTTGACGGGTTCAATTCGTCAATTGCAGCTTCGAGAATTTGTTGGCGATTTGCTGGAAAACGTTCGGCAGTTTTGCCGGATCGTTGACGGCATAATAGCCGCTCGGGTCGGAAGCGCAGGCGCTGTAGAGCGTGCGGTTGGCGGCGGTGTCGGACTGCAGCACCATTGTGTAGATCTGCACGCCCTCGTTCTTCAACTGCGTGCACACGCTCTTGGTCCAGCCGTCGACATTGCGTGCCGCCGTTGTCTGGTTGTCCGACCCGAAGCGGCCACCCGCCAGATAACCATAGGACGTATAGTCGGACTTGGTCGGCTGATTGCTGGCGCCATAGACGACATTCTCGCCATCGGTAAGCAGCATGACGATCTTGCTGACGCCCGGCGTCTTGAATGGCACCCCGTCTGTATAGGGCGCGCCGGGTGACAGCACCCGCATGCCCCACGACAGTCCCTCGGAGACATTGGTGCCGGAACCGTTCCACTCCGTCATCTGGCTCGCCGCCTTGCGCAATTTGTCGAAATCGTCGGTCAGGGGAACGACGGGGGTCGGGCAGGAGCGGTTGGGGCCAACCGTGATCGCGCTGCCGGTCTCGGTGACGATCTTGTTCGTCGACGCGACATATTTGGCGACCTTTTCCAGGTCGGCACCCAACAGTGCGTTGACCACGCTGCCAAGCAGGCCGCTGAGGTCGATACCCAGTATGTTGACGCCCGGCTCGGCGAGCTTGACCTTGTCGATGGTGTCGTCGAGGTACGAATTGTTGTAGCCGGTGGCCGAGTTGCCGTAGGAGCCTGACGGCTTGGTGGCGGGCTCTGGATCGTCGGGAGCGAAGTAAGGCACGAACAGCGTGTCGGGTTTGTTCGGATCCGGCGGCGTATCAGAGATGTTGTAGGTGCCGGGGCGAGCCTCGACGCAGCCTTTCCATCCCGTATCTTTCCATCCGCCCTTCAGCCCCAGTTGCTTGAACAGCGCCATATGGTTCGGCCGCTTGCCATTGATGACGGGGAAATTGATGCCGTTGGTCGATGATTTGCCGTCCATGTCGATCCAGGACGGGTCGAACCCGTCGCCATCGACATTGACCGCCGTGACGAAGGGAACCAGCGAGGCACGCACCTGGCGCGTCGGCGATTTTGTCGCCTCGAGCGTGTCCAGCAGTGACTTCGTCGCCGTCCTCAATGCCGTCATGCGGGCGCCGGCCATCGAGCCGGTATTGTCCAGCACCAGCACGACTTCGAGCTGATTGTTCGATTCGACGGCCGAGGCATCGACGACGATGTGTTTGTTCTGGCCGAACAGGAAGGCGAAGTTCAAATTGACGTCCGCAGAGGCGACAGCTTTCGTCTTGATGTAGTTGACGCCCTTGTCGACGGTCAGCGTCGCCTGCGCGTTGGCGAGTTCGCCATGCCCGGCGATGTTGGCCTGAAAATAGCGGTTGAATGCGTCGGGGCGGGTGATGTCGAGATCGCCGAGATGCGAGGAGGCAAGATTTGCGGAGTCGAGCGCATTCTGCAGGTTGCTCTTGGCTCGCATGATGGTGGACACGTCGACCGCGAAGGCCACGGCCGACAGGATGGCCGGCAGCCCGAGCCCCATCAGAAGCGCGAAATTGCCGCTCTTCGAGCGCCAGAATCTGTTGAGAAGCATCCTTACCCCCGGAAATGCTCGCCGCCTGATCTGCGCGGGTTGCCCGGGCATTTGCGCCTTCCATGATGAATCGACCGTTGACGGCGAGGGCGCAACCCTGCACAACCTGACATTGTGGTTAAGGGCCGGTTGCCGGGAAATCGCCAGGCCGTATCGGCCACGCCACCCGACTATCCAGCGCCCTGCGACATCGGTGACGCCGCTTGCCCTTGCCTTATCGGGGGATTGCTGTATAGACGCCGCCAATCTGCCGGTCCTTGCTGGGGGCTGAACGGAGGGCCGTAGGTTTTTCAAAAACCTTCGTGTGAAGCCAGAAGTGCTTCCGCCTCCCGTGTCTCCGCTCTCGACCGTCTCGAAATGCTCCTTTCTTCCCCGTACCCTTCAAGGGTTTGCGGGTCAGAGAAATTGCAGAGGCTTTAGCCGCCGGGAACCGGGAGAGAAACGAAGAAAGGCACGAAGACATAATGGCTCTTTACGAACATGTGTTTCTTGCCCGGCAGGACCTCTCGCAGCAGCAGGTCGATGCGCTTGTCGAACAGTACAAGGGCGTCATCTCCGCGAATGGCGGGTCCGTCGGCCGGGTCGAGAACTGGGGAYTGAAGTCCCTCACCTACCGGGTCAACAAGAACCGGAAGGCATACTACACGCTGATGGACCTCAACTGCCCGCCGGCAGCCCTCAACGAGATGGAGCGCCAGATGGGTCTGTCCGAGGACGTSCTGCGTTTCCTGACCATCAAGGTCGAGGCGCATGAAGAAGGTCCTTCGGCCATGATGCAGAAGCGCGAAGAGCGCTCCGAGCGCGGCAGCTTCGGCGACCGCGACCGTGGCGATCGTGGTCCGCGTTCGTTCGGCGACCGTGATCGCGGCGACCGTGGCGATCGTCCGCCGCGCAGCTTCGGTGGCGACGCCGGTGCTGATCGTGGTCCGCGCCGTCCGCGCGAAGGCTTTGAAGGGGGTGCAGAATAATGGTCGACATCAACCAGATCCCGACCCGGCGCCCGTTCCATCGTCGCCGCAAGACCTGCCCGTTCTCCGGCGCCAACGCGCCCAAGATCGACTACAAGGACGTGCGTCTGCTGCAGCGCTACATTTCCGAGCGCGGCAAGATCGTGCCGTCGCGCATCACCGCCGTCAGCCAGAAGAAGCAGCGYGAGCTCGCCAAGGCGATCAAGCGCGCCCGCTTCCTCGGCCTGCTGCCCTACGTGGTTCGCTAAGACTTCCAAAGCAGGCGGTTCGCCGCCTGCTTCCTTCTCCCACGGCGACGGGCGCCGCAGGGTTGGTTCGATGATGCATGTCGTTGTCCCAAAACCGGGACCACTTTTGGGCGACATGCATTGAAATCCCGAGTTGAGGTG
>NZ_JBFUGJ010000142.1:0-14622 GCF_056402975.1 Mesorhizobium sp. P3_A9
TGCCCCAACTCCAGATTCCAGGTTTCGTGCTGGCTGGCCCGTGGCTCGCTGGCATTTTTGATCGTGTCCGGCGTGTTAAATGTTGACTCATTTAATCCGGTATTGCACTGACTAGTAAACATGATTATTAAAGTCAAGAAATGAATCGGATCTTCGCAACGCCTAGCCAGACGCCCGGCACAGGAAAGGGATCGACCCAGATGAACACGCACAATCCCAATGACTTTCGCTACCGCGTCCGCCGTTCCGACGAAGCGCCCGTCACCCGTTTCGATCGGGTTCCGCTGGCGGTCAGAACATTGTCCAGCAACACGCTGTTCCAGGGCGAGCATGAGATCGGCATCGAGCATCACGGCGCGCTCTACCGGCTGAAGATCACCCGCCAGGGCAAGCTCATTCTCAACAAGTAAGGCCCATTTCAGCAAGTAAGGTATGGCAGTAGGGACGAGACATGGACCAGCGCGTAAAACCCGCCCCGCATGAARTCCGGCGGGCRCGGACGGAMAATCCRAARACGCGCGAGCGTGAYCTKGCCGCCCAACTCGGCATTTCGGAAGCCGAGYTKGTYGCSGCGCATTGCGGCGASGGCGTCRTCCGCGTCGAGCCGCGCGTCAACGAYCTCYTGACCGRYCTCGAKGCCGTCGGYGARGTGATGGCRCTGACCCGYAACGAAAGCGCGGTGCACGARAAGATMGGCGTYTACGACAAGGTCGTCACCGGTAACCACAATGCCATGGTGCTTGGCGARAACATCGACCTGCGCATCTTCCCAAAGRTCTGGGCGCATGGYTTTGCCGTGGAGAAGCGCGASGRCGRCGASATCCGCCGCAGCCTGCARTTCTTCGATGCGGCAGGCGAGGCGGTGCACAAGGTGCATCTGCGGCCGGCCTCCAGCCTCTATGCCTACCAGAAGCTGGTCGCCGCGCTGGAATCGTCCAACCAGGAACCGACGGTCGCCATTACAGGGCAAGCCTTCGACGATGAGGGCGAAGCCACGGCGACGACCGCCAACCTTGACGATCTGCGCGACCGCTGGAGCCGGCTGACTGACGTGCACCAGTTCTTCGGCATGCTGAAAACGCTCAAGCTCAGTCGCCGCCAGGCGGTGCGCATGGTCGGAACGGACTATGCCTGGCTGCTCGACAATGATGCTGTGAGGGCCATGTTCCACCATGCCTCCGAAGGCGAGATGCCGATCATGTGCTTCGTCGGCAACCGCGGCTGCATCCAGATCCATTCCGGACCGGTCAAGTCGATCAAGCCGATGGGGCCGTGGATCAATGTGCTGGATGAGACCTTCCACCTGCACCTGCGCACCGACCACATCCATGAAGTCTGGGCGGTGCGCAAGCCGACCAAGGACGGCCATGTCACCTCGCTGGAGGTCTATGCCGCCAATGGCGAGATGATCATCCAGTTCTTCGGCAAGCGCCATGAAGGCGAAAGCGAGCGCGACGATTGGCGCTTCCTGGCCGAGAACCTGCCGCGCATCCCGAACCCGACGGCAGCCTGAGGAACAAAACGATGTCTTTTCTTTCGAAATCGCCGACCGTGCGTGGCGCAATGGTCGGCCTCTCCCTCGTTTTTGCCATGCCGCAGCCGGCTGCCGCCACCGAAGGCGTCTCGATTTTCACGGACAGCTCGAAGATCGTCGCCATAGGCGGTTCGATCACCGAGATCGTCTATGCGCTTGGCGAAGAGAAACATCTGGTGGCGCGCGATTCCAGCAGCCGCTATCCGAAGGCGGCGTTCGATCTGCCCGATGTCGGCTACATGCGCGCGCTGTCGCCGGAAGGTGTGCTGTCGGTCAATCCGACCGGCATCCTGGCGCTGCACGGCAGCGGTCCCAAGGAAGCCGTCGACGTGCTGAAGAAGAGCAGCGTTCCGTTCATCGAAGTGCCCGAGCATTATAGCCACGAAGGCATCCTCGATAAGGTCCGCATCGTCGGCAAAGCGCTCGGCGTCGACGCCAAGGCCGAGATCCTGGCCAAAGAGCTCGATGCCAAGCTGACATCGGCCGAAAAGCAGACCGCCTCGATCAAGGAGCGCAAGCGCATCCTGTTCGTGCTCTCGATACAGGGCGGCAAGATCCTGGCGGCCGGCGGCGATACCGCAGCCGACGGCATGGTCAAGCTGGCGGGCGGGGTCAATGCCGTCGAAGGCTTCTCCGGCTACAAGCAGATGTCCGACGAGGCGATCATCACCGCCAGGCCGGATGTGATCCTGATGATGAGCAACGCCGGTCCGCCGGTGTCGGAGGACGAATTGTTCGGCAATCCGTCTGTTGCCTCGACGCCGGCCGGAACCGCACGCAAGCTGATCCGCATCGATGGCGGCTATCTGCTCGGCTTCGGGCCGCGCACGGCTGAAGCCATCCACGACCTCGCTGTCTCGCTTTATGGCGCTGAAGTCACGGACTGAGCATCATGGTCGACCAATCGATCGCCGGCCCGGTGAAGGCGATGGCGAGTGCATCTGAAGGCGACCGCTCGGGTCGCGCCCGCATCGTCATCCTGCTGCTGTGCCTGGGGCTCACGGCTGCCGCGCTTTTGTCGCTCACGTCTGGGGCATCGGATGCTTCGGCCGTCAACGTTCTCAGGGACTGGCTGCTTGGAGCCGTCCCGGGTGATGCGGCGCTGAACGCGCGTGACAGCCTGATCGTCTACGACATCCGCTTGCCGCGCATCATCCTCGGCATGCTGGTCGGCGCGGCCCTCGCAGTGTCCGGCGCCGTCATGCAGGGGCTGTTCCGCAATCCGCTGGCCGATCCCGGCCTGATCGGCGTTTCCGCCGGCTCCAGCCTCGGCGCGGTCGCCGTCATCGTGCTTGGCACCACGGTGCTGGCGCCGGTGACAGCCTTGTTCGGCACGCTCGCGCTGCCACTGGCCGCCTTCTTCGGCGGCCTTGCCACGACACTGGTGCTCTATCAGGTCGCCACGCGACGGGGGCAAACCTCGGTCGCCACCATGCTGCTCGCCGGCATCGCGCTGGCGGCGCTCGCCATGGCCTTGACCGGCATCCTCATCTTCATGGCCGACGATCGCCAGCTGCGCGACCTGACCTTCTGGCAATTGGGATCGCTCGGCGGCGCGACCTGGCAGAAGATCGGTTCTGTCGGGCCGATCATCATACTGGCACTGGCGGCGCTGCCGTTCCTGGCGCGGGGCCTCAACGCGCTGGCATTGGGCGAGGCGACCGCCGGCCATCTCGGCATTCCGGTGCAGCGGCTGAAATACACGGCCATCATCGGTGTCTCGGCGGCGGTCGGTGCATCCGTCGCCGTCAGTGGCGGCATCGGCTTCGTCGGCATTGTCGTGCCGCATCTGCTGCGCCTGCTGATCGGTCCGGACAACCGCTACCTGCTGCCGGCCTCGGCGCTGCTCGGTGCCTCGCTGCTGTTGTTGGCGGATGCTGTCGCCCGCACCATCGTGGCGCCGGCCGAATTGCCGATCGGCATCGTCACCGCGATATCAGGCGCGCCGTTCTTCCTGTGGATCCTGCTGCGCAAGCGCGGTGTCGTTGATCTGTAAAGCTCTGGATCTGTGAGACTTTTTGTGAGGCTGGGATGATCGAGGCAAGGGACGTTTCCGTGGCGATTGCTGGAAAGCGCATCGTCGGCGGGGTCGATTTCGATGCGCGGCCCGGCGAGATCGCGGCCATCGTCGGCCCCAACGGCTCCGGCAAGACGACTTTCCTCAAGGCCTTGTCGGGCGAGCTCGCCTATACCGGACGCGTCGCACTCAACGGACGCGATCTTGCGACAATGAAGCCGGTCGAAATTGCGGTGCATCGCGCGGTGCTGCCGCAGGCGACGACGCTGTCCTTCCCGTTCACGGTTCGCGAGGTGGTCAAGCTTGGCCTTGTCGGCGGACGCTCGGGTGCCTTACCGGGCGAGGATGCGCGGTTGCCGGAGCGGGCGCTGGCGTGCGTCGATCTCGATGGTTTTGCCGGGCGTTTCTACCAGGAGCTTTCGGGCGGCGAGCAGCAGCGCGTCCAGCTTGCACGCGTGCTGTGCCAGGTCTGGGCGCCGGTGCTCGACGGCAAGCCGCGTTATCTGTTCCTCGACGAGCCGGTTTCCAGCCTCGACATCAAGCACCAGCTGATCATCATGAACATCGCCCGCGATTTTGCCCGAAGGGGCGGCGGCGTGGTCGCCATCCTGCACGACCTCAATCTGACCGCGATGTATGCCGACCGCATCTTCGTCATGCATCGCGGCCGGCTGGCCGCGACCGGGTCGCCGCTGGATGTGCTGAGCGACGATCTGATCGAAAAGGTGTTCGACTGCCGGCTCAGGGTCGGCGTGCTGCCGACAGGGAACGTTCCCTTCGTCTTGCCGCAATCGTCGGTCGGTTGACGTTCCGAGTGGGGCCGGCCTGTCCAGGTCAGGCGGCCGGGGCGCGGCGCTCCAGCATGTCGATGCCGAGCAGGTTTCGGACATTCGGCCTCGCCGCCACCATGTCGGCGACTGTGTAGCGGGCAAGCACGGCGAAGAAGGCATTGAGAGCCTCGCGCAGCGCTGAATTCAGCGCGCAGCTGTCGACCAGCGGGCATTCGGCCGCATCGTTCTCGAAGCATTCGGCCATGGCGAAGCTCTCTTCCGTCACGCGCACGACGTCGAAGAGGCTGATCGCCTCCGCGGCACGGCCAAGCCGGACGCCGCCATTGCGGCCGCGCACCGTCGCCACCAWGCCATGCTCGACCAGTGGCTGCAGGATCTTGAACAGGAACAGTTCCGACACCGAATAGGCGGCCGCGATTTCGGGAATGCGGCTCAGCCGGTCATTGTTGGCGGCACAATACATCAGGATGCGCATGGCATAATTGGTCTGGCGTGTAAGCCGCATTTTTGTCCTCACTAGGGGCCGGCGCGGTGCAACCACGCCGGATTCCAGAACTTTGCTGGCGCGGCTCTGACCCGGAATTTCGGATTCGCCACACTGGCCTGAGGCGAATATGGCCTATACCTTGGAATAATTCCAGACTAGCCGGGCGTGATAGATGAATATTCTCGTCAACTTTATGTGCGCAACCCGGCAAAATGCCGGGAAAGCGGGCTGTCACGGGCATTTCGGCGGTCGAGGCACTAGATAGGTCCGAGATAGCCCCGAGATCGACCAGAGGTCGACCAGAGTTCGACGAGGAACAGTTCATCTATGTCACAATCGGCTCCGTCCCTGGCGCCTGTCCGTTTCGATGCCGACGGGGCCGCCAAGCTCTCCGCGCTGCGGCGCACCAAATTCATCGCCACGGCCGCGCTGGCGTTTTTCGTGCTGGTGTTTGCCCTGGCCAAGTCGTTCGAGGGCTCCTACCCATGGCTGGGCTTCGTCGCTGCCTTCGCCGAGGCGGCGACCATTGGCGGGCTGGCCGACTGGTACGCGGTGGTGGCGCTGTTCAGGCGGCCGCTCGGGCTGCCGATCCCGCACACCGCCATCATTCCGGAAAACCAGAACCGCATCGCCGATAATCTCGGCCGCTTCATCGAGGCCAATTTCCTGGCGCCGGAGCCGGTGCGCGAGAAACTTGCCGAGGTCGATTTTGCGGCACTTGTCGCCGACTGGCTGGCCGATGCCGAGCGTGCCGCCGGCCTGTCGCGTTTCGTCGTGCGGCTGGTGCCGCAGACGCTTGCCGCGGTCGAGCAATCCGGCCTGCGCGGCTTCGTCACCAGCCGCATGCTCGAGCAGATCGAAAAAGTGCCGCTGGCCCCGCTGGCGGCGGAACTGTTGTCGGCGCTTACCGACGACCGCCGCCACCAGAAGCTGTTCGACGAGTTCACCAAGGTGATCGGCCGCTTCCTGAACGACGAACAGGCACTGGCGACAATGCGCGAAAAGATCCGCGAGGAGCTGCCGTCGCTGTTCAACCTGTTCCGGGCCGACGCCTACCTSYTGAAGAAGATCGTCGCTTCGGCGGGTTCCTTGCTCGATGAGGTGCGGGCCGATCCCGACCATCCGATGCGCGCCGARTTCGACCGTTTCGCGCAGGGCTTCATCGAAAAACTCAGAACATCGAAGCAATATGCCAAACGCGCCGAGCAGATGAAGCGGGATTTTCTGGCTCGGCCGGAGGTCAAGGGATTGGCCGGCGACATGTGGGAGAGCCTCAGCCTGTTCATCGAGCAGGACGCCAAGGCGCCGAATTCGGTGATCCGCGCGCATCTCGCCAACATGTTCGTCGAGGTCGGCCGYCATCTYGCCGGTGATGCGCAGATCCGGGCCGACATGAACCAGGGCTTYRTCGTSGCGCTGKCCTCCTTCGTCGAGAGCCAGAAGAGCGGCGTGTCGAAATTCATCGCCGACCAGGTCAAGCGTTGGGACCTGGCGCAGCTGACGCGGCTGATCGAGATGAACATCGGCAGGGACCTGCAATACATCCGCTTCAACGGCATGATCATCGGCGGGCTGGCGGGTATCGTGCTCTACACGATCGAACTGCTGCTCCCGGTCCATTGATGCGCATCGATCGCCAGCTTCGAAATGGACACGCGGCACGCGAGTGCTATGCTCCCCGGCGAGGGCACCCGCATTTGCGGCAAAGGGGAGAAGACATCATGGCAAAACAACCGGAATCCGATTCCTTCATGGACATGTTCGGCAGGTTTGGCCGTGACCTGAAGGTGCCCAATGTCGATGTCGAGGCGATCCTTGCCCACCACCGAAAGAACCTCGAAGCCTTGGAGAAATCGGCGCGGGCCGGCGCCGCCGGCGCAACCTCGCTGTTGTCGAGGCAACGTGAACTGCTGCAGGACACGCTGCGCGAGGTTGCCGACATGGCGCAGAGCTACCGGGCGCCGGGCAATCCGCAGGAGTTGATGGCCAAACAGACGGAGTTCGCCCGCAAATCCTTCGAGGCTGCGCTGAAGAATGCCGGCGAGGTGGCCGAACTGGCCCGGAAATCCGGCACCGAATCGATCGAAATCCTGCGCGCGCGCATCAAAGAGGCGATGGAGGAAGTGCGCGCCGGCTATGGGCAGAAATAGGCTCTTGCAGCCTGCCGTTTCGCCTTCGCAGGGCACGCGGCCTCCCGACTTTGCAACCTTGCCCATAGTTGCATTCGCGCCACGGATAGGCTCCCGGCAGTCTTGGAACGTCCAAGAATCCGAATTCGGTCTGCCATTGCTGGGTAAGGCATGGCACGATTCAGCCGGAATTCGGCGGAACGGATTCACGCAGGGCGAATTGACAGGGGCCGTCCGTTCGTGGTCCGGAGGCGCGGCAAGCTATCGGGAAAGCAGGAATGACAGAAGTACGGCCTAAAACGCCGCCGACCTACGAGCAGTTGAGAACGATGTCCGGGCAGGAGCTCGGTGTCTCGGAATGGACAACGGTCGACCAGGACCGCATCAACCAGTTCGCCGAATGCACTGGCGACCATCAATGGATCCATGTCGACCCCGAACGGGCGCGGCGGCAAAGCCCGTTCCGCACSACGATCGCGCATGGCTATCTGACACTKTCGATCATCGGYGCRCTGGCGCTCGGCATGGGCATCGTGCCSGAAAACACCCAAGCYGCSTTCAACTAYGGCTTCGACAAGGTGCGTTTCCTGKCGCCGGTYAGGGTCGGYRMGCGCATCAGGCTGCGCACGGTCCTGCTCTCSRTGGAAGACAGGGGSCCSGGCCAGTATCTGATGAAGGCAGCCAACACGGTCGAGATCGAAGGTGAGGAAAAGCCGGCACTGATAGCGGAAACGCTGGTCATGCTTTATGAGCGCCGCAAGCGGGCAGGGGCCTGAGCGGCACTGCCTTGAGCTGTGGCCTCGACGTCAGGACTTTCATGGCGATTGCTCGGATCGTTGACGCCTGACTGCCGTATTTGCCGAAAGCAGCGCAAGGATTAGCGCAATCGCGGCCAGCGCTGTCGCCACCTGAAAGGTGACCTGCATCCCGCGCGCTGCCGCGCCGGAACTCAGAAGCTCCTGGCCAACCCCTTGCCGAGCACCGGCCGATGCCACCGCGAAGATGGCGCCCATCAGGGATGCGCCGGTGATGAGGCCGAGATTGCGCGACAGGTTGAGCAGGCCTGATATGACGCCGCGCTCGCCGGCGCCGACACCGCTCATGACGGCCGCATTGTTGGAGGTCTGGAACAGGGCATAGCCGAAGCAGGTGACGGTGATGGGAATGACATAGCTGGCAATGCCGAGTCTGGTCAGGGCAAGTGACAAAAGGAATGTGCCTATGGCGAGGCTGAACAGGCCGGCGACCATCATCCTGTTGGCTCCGAATCGATCGGCAAGCCGCCCGGCCAGCAGCGCCGACAAGGTCGAGACGAGCGGCCCGGTCGAAAGCACCACGCCGACCATCGCGGCATCGAGCCCCAGCCCCCGCGACAGATAGAAAGGGGCAACCACCAGGGTCGCCATCATCACGGTCGCAACGATCAGGCTCATGACGAGGCTGGCGCTGAGCCGCGGATCCCTGAAGCTGGCAAGCTGGACCAGGGGGTTCTTCACGCTCCTCTGCGCGATGACGAATAGACCGATGCCGGCAGCGGTCGCGGCCAGCAGGCCGATGTTGAGCGGACCGAAATTACCCCGACCAAGCGTCATGGCCAGTGCATAAGCGGCGAGCGTTAGGGCCAGCAGGACAGTGCCTGTCGCGTCGAACTTGCCTTGAGCGGCCTGCGCGCTCTTGCCGTGGGCGGGCAAGGCGCGCCAGGCGAGGGCAAAGGTCAGGAGGCCCAGCGGCACATTGACGAGGAAGATCGCCCGCCAGCCAAGGCCGGCGATCAGCAGACCGCCGAGCGAGGGGCCGAGCGTCGTGCCGATCGCCGACATGGCGCCGAGCAGGCCCATGGCGCTGCCGGTCCGCTCCTTGCTTACCGTCTCCGCGACAAAGGCCAGCGTCAGCGCCATCATCAGCGCCGCGCCGAGCCCTTGCACGGCCCGTGCCGCGATCAGCAGCCACAGCGTCGGCGCCAAGCCGCAGAGCACCGACGCCGCTGTGAACAGCGCGATGCCGCCAAGCAGCAAGGGGCGGCGCCCGAACATGTCGGCCAGCCGCCCGGCGCTGACGATCAGCGTCGTGATGGCAAGGAGATAGGCGAGAACCACCCATTGCACGGCCTGGAACGACGCCCCGAACGCCTGCATCAGCGAGGGCAGGCCGACGCTGGCAATGCTGGTTCCGAGCGACGACAGCAGTGTGGCGAGCGACAGGCTTGCCAGCGCCCAGCCGGCGGATTCCTTCTGTTGCGGCGCTGATGTCAGCCTATTTTGCGCGGCGACTTCCATGGCGATCTCCTTTTTATTGGCTCCGGAACCGGAACTGTCGGAGATCTAGTCTTGTGATCGATATGGCGGAAGGCGCAGCATTTGCATCATATTCGTGTATCAAACGCCACATCATGCTATGGTCCGCTGATGACATCGCCCGATCTCAACCTGCTTTTCGCCCTCGACGTTTTGCTGGAGGAAGGCAGCGTCGCCCGCGCCGCGCGCCGCCTGCGTCTCAGCCCTTCGGCGATGAGCCGGACACTGGCGCGGCTGCGCGAGGCAACGGGCGATCCTTTGCTGGTCCGCGCTGGGCGCGGCCTGGTGGCGACGCCGCGCGCGGAGGAATTGCGGCGGCAGGTCGGCCCTGTCGTCCAGGATGCGGAGGCGCTGCTGCGCCCTGCCGAGCTGCTTGATCCCGCTAGCCTGGACAGGGTCTTCACGCTGCGCACCAATGAGGGCTTCGTCGAGGAATTCGGGCCTCGTCTGGTCGCCCGCATCGAGGCCGATGCGCCAGGAGTGCGGCTGCGTTTCGCGCCAAAATCCGACAAGGATGTGATGTCGCTGCGCGAAGCGGCGATTGACCTCGAAATCGGCGTTGCCGGTGAAACCGGGCCCGAAGTGCGCATCCAGGCGCTGTTTCGCGATCGCTTCATTGGCGCCGTTCGAGCCGGTCATCCCCTGAGCAAGGGCACGGTGACGCCCGAGCGCTATGCGGCTTGCCGGCATATCAGTGTTTCGCGGCGTGGCCGCGAGAAGGGGCCGATCGACCAGGCTTTGAGCGGGCTTGGCCTGCAGCGGACGGTTGCGTGCATGGTCTCGGGTTTCTCGGCCGCGCTCGCCATGGCGCGCGCCTCGGACCTGATCGCCAGCGTGCCGGAGCGGCACACGGCTGGTGCCCGCACAGGCATGCATAGTTTTCCGCTGCCGGTCGCCACGATGGAGGTCACCATCTCCATGCTCTGGCATCCGCGCCTCGATGCCGATCCCGCGCAACGCTGGTTGCGCGACTGYGTGCGGGAGGTCTGTGCGGGGCGCTAAGATCAGCGCGCCATCGCCGCCTCAAGCACCTTAAATATCCGCTTGTCTTCGCATTGGGCGACGTTGAAGCGCAGGAAGCGGCTGGCCGTCTGGGACAGGCTGAACGCATTGCCGGGCGCCAGCACGACATTATCGGTAAGCGCCCGGCGTGCGACTTCGGCCGCGTCGACGCCATCGGGCAGGCTGCACCACAGGAACAGGCCGGCCGGCTGCTCGATCCACGGCGTGATGCCGAGCGCCTTCAGCCGGGTGCCGGTCTCGGCCATGGCGCGCGCCAGCTTGGCGCGCAGCAAATCCATATGCTTGCGGTAGCTGCCGTCCTTCAGCAGCGTCAGCACCAGTTCGGCCGCCAGCCGTCCGCCGCCGAAGGTGGTGGCGATCTTGAGGTCGGTCAGGCCTTCAATCCAGTCGCGCGGCGCGGCGATGAAACCGCAGCGGATCGATGCTGACAGCGTCTTGGAGAAGCTGCCGATCTGCACAACGCGGCTGAGGCCATCGAAGGCCGCGAGCCTCGGGGCAGGGGCATGTTCGAAATCGGCGAAGATGTCGTCCTCGACGATGGTCAGGTCCGACTGGTCGGCGAGCTTCAGCAAACGATGCGCGGTGACCGGAGACAGGATGGCGCCGGTCGGGTTGTGGATGGCGGAGTTGGTGATGTAGAGGCGCGGCCGATGCTCGGCGAGCGCCTGCGCGAACAGCTCGATATCGGGCCCCGACGGTGTGTAGGGCACGCTGACGACCTTGGCCCGGTGGGCGCGCAGCAGAGCGTGGAAATTGAAATAGCAGGGATCGTCGACCAGCACGGTGTCACCGGGTTCGATCAAAAACCGGCACAAGAGGTCGATGGCCTGCGTGCCCGATTCCGTCAGCATGATCTGCTCGGGCGAGACTTCGATGCCGTGCCCGGCCATGCGCCGCGCCAGCAGCTGCCGCAGCGGCGGCAGGCCGAGCGGCGTGCCGTAATCGGCCAGCGCGACATCGTCGGCACGCGCCACCGTGCGCAGCGCCCGGCGCAGCCCGGCCTGCGGCATCCGGGCGGCCGGCAGCCAACCACAGCCGGGTTTCAGGGTCTCGTCGCCGGCATCCAGCGACTGGCGCGAGACCCAGAGCGGGTCGACGGCGCGGTCGAGCCKGGGWCCGATCTCGGCCAGCGACAGCGGCGCCAGCGAGCCGGCGGTATAGAAACCGGACCCTGGCCGGGAGCGAATCGTGCCTTCGGCGGCAAGCCGCTCATAGGCTTCGACCACGGTGGATTTCGACACCTGCATGGATTGGGCGAAGGCGCGGATTGAGGGCAGTCGGGCTCCCGGTGTCAGGCTGCGCGCGGCGATCCGCTGGCGGATGGTCGCCATGACGCTTTCGACGAGGGTGGGGGCGCCCAGGGTTCGTGCACCGTCGGTTTCCAAGGCTAAGTCCGCAATCTGTACTGCTCAGTCTTCCATTACAGTTTCGCTGAATTGTACCCCATTGTCGCTGGCTGCGCCATGGCATCTGCCCGATAGAGGGCGAAAGACATGGAGCCTGGAATGGACAAGAGCACGAGCGGCTGGCTGAACGGATTTATCGGCGTGTTGATCTTCTCCGGCTCGCTGCCGGCGACGCGCGTGGCTGTGATGGACTTCGACCCGACATTCGTGACATCGGCCCGCGCCGCGATTGCAGGACTGCTTGGCCTGGCAATGCTGCTCTTGTTCCGGCAGAAACGCCCGGAGCGGGGCGATCTCTTGTCGCTGGTGATCGTCGCGCTGGGCGTGGTGGTCGGCTTTCCCTTGCTGACCGCGCTGGCGCTCAAGCACGTCACCTCCGCCCACTCGATCATCTTTGTCGGCCTGCTGCCGCTGGCAACCGCGATCTTCGGCGTGCTGCGCGGCGGTGAGCGTCCACGACCGGCGTTCTGGCTGTTTTCCTGCATCGGCAGCGCGTTGGTCGCGGGCTTCGCGCTGATGCAAGGCGTGACGGCCTCGCCGGTTGGCGATGGCCTGATGCTGGCCGCCATCGTCGTCTGCGGCCTGGGCTATGCCGAGGGAGCCGCGCTGTCGCGCAGGCTCGGTGGCTGGCAAGTGATCTGCTGGGCGCTGACGCTGTCACTGCCGATCATGCTGGTGCTGACCGTTGCGACGCTGCCACCGTCCTTTGCCGCCGTCGGCTCGCATGCCTGGATTGGTCTCGCCTATGTCTCGCTGTTCAGCATGCTGATCGGCTTCGTCTTCTGGTATCGCGGCCTCGCCCAGGGCGGCATCGCCGCCGTTGGACAGTTGCAACTGCTGCAGCCCTTCTTCGGCCTCGCGTTGGCGGCGACGCTGCTGCACGAGCAGGTCAGCCCGCTGATGGTGGTGGTTACGCTCGGCGTCGTCGCGTGCGTGTTCGGGGCGAAGAAGTTTGCGCGGTAGTTCGGTAAGCGAATCCCGCGCCTAGAACTTCGTCACCACCCCAATGCCGATACCCTCAAAACCGCCCATCGCCATTAGCGCCGCGGGCGCTTCGTCGAGGCTGATCTTCTTGCCGACCAGAAGCTCGGGTTTGAGCTTGCCGTTGCGGATCATGTCCATCATCGCCTGGTAGCGATAGGCCTGCATGCCGTGGCTGCCGAGGATTTCGAGTTCGAAGGCGATGATCTTGTCCATCGGCACTTGCGGGCGGGCGTGTTCGCCCAGCATCAGGCCGACCTGCACATGGCGGCCGCGCCGGCGCAGATTGGCGATCGAGTTGAACGAGGTGGTGGGGTGGCCGAGCGCGTCCATCGACATATGCGCGCCGCCATTGGTGATCTGCTTGACGGCCTTGACCACATTCGGCGTCGTTGACGCGTTGATGGTCGCCACCGCGCCGATCTTTTTGGCAAATTCCAGCTTCTCGTCGGTGAGGTCGATGGCGATGACATTGGCGCCCATCGAGCTGGCGATCATGATCGCCGACAGGCCGACGCCGCCGCAGCCATGCACCGCCACCCATTCGCCGGGCTTGACCCGCCCCTGGTCGACGATGGCGCGAAAGGAGGTGACGAAGCGGCAGCCGAGGCTGGCGGCGGTGGCATATTCCATTTCTTCCGGCAGGCGCACCAGATTGGTGTCGGCATGCTCGATGCCGACATATTCGGCGAACGAGCCCCAGCCGGTGAAGCCGGGCTGCGTCTGGTGTTCGCAGACCTGATGGTTGCCCGAGGTGCATTCGAAGCAGCGGCCGCAGCCCACGGCAAATGGCACGGTTACCCGGTCGCCGGCCTTCCAGCGGCTGACCTGCTTGCCGGCGGCGACGACGACGCCGGCCAGCTCGTGTCCCGGGACATGCGGCAAGGTGATGCCGTCATCATGGCCCATCCAGCCATGCCAGTCGCTGCGGCAGAGCCCGGTCGCCTCGACCTTGATGACGACTCCATCGGCCGCCGGCTTCGGATCGGGAACGGTCTGGATCGTCGGCGCTTCGCCGAATTTCTCGAAGACGACGGCTTTCATTGGTTACTCCACCCTAAAACAGCATGCGCTATCAGAAACGATAGCCGATTCCCTGTCCGGTCAAGCGGAAATCGACTCCGCCAGRCAGACCGGTCCGCCGAACCAGCAAGGGCGGTCAGCTGTTTTCCTGGTTGCGGAAATCGGCGAGCCGTGTGTCGCCGGGAACGAGCAACCGTCCATCCTCGGCATGCACTTCCAGGCGCCTGATCGGCCGGCCGCTCTCGATGTCGACCATGAAAGTGTAGGGCTCGCCCGGTCCGGAGAAATAGGTTTCGCCCCATTGCCGCAAGGCTACCAGGACGTAGAACAGGCCGCGTCCCTTTTGCGTCAGAACATACTCATGGTGCGCGCTGCCGTCGGGGGCGGGAACCGTTTCCAGGATGCCGTGCGCGACCAGATTGCGCAGCCGCGCGGACAGGATGTTCTTGGCGACACCGAGGCTCTTCTGGAACTCGCCGAAGCGGCGCAATCCGTCGAAAGCATCGCGCACGATGAGCAGCGACCACCAGTCGCCGATCGCGTCGAGCGGCCGGGCGATGAGGCAATCCGCTTCGTGGTGGCTCGTTCGTTTCACCATGGCAATCGTTGGTCCAGGATTGTTGTTTCGGTTGCAAGATAAAACCCTTCCGTCTATCCAGCAAGTGGTTTCAAGTTGAAACCTTTTGCGGAGAGCGACATGAATGTGCGGGTGGTGAACAGCGACGCAACAGGCGCGGAGCGCTCTGATGGACTGCCGCAGGTCACGCCGGCGTCACCACCGGGACTGTCGGCAATGACCGCGCTGGTCTTCGCCGTCGCCTGCGGCCTGAGCGTCGCCAATGTCTATTTCGCCCATCCGCTGCTCGATGCCATGGCCCATGATTTTGCCATCGCGCCGGCCTCGGTCGGCATCGTGGTGACGGTCACCCAGATCGGT
>NZ_JBFUGJ010000143.1:0-14616 GCF_056402975.1 Mesorhizobium sp. P3_A9
GCCAAGGACCTCGGTTGCCCGCCGACCGCAGCCTTCTGGAAGATCACCTTCCCGCTGTCGCTGCCGGGCGTCATTGCCGGCTGCCTGCTGGTGTTCATCCCGGCCGTCGGCGAGTTCGTCATCCCCGATCTGCTCGGCGGCTCGTCCACGCTGATGATCGGCAAGACGTTGTGGAACGAGTTCTTCGCCAACCGTGACTGGCCGGTGTCGTCGGCCGTCGCCGTCATCCTGCTGCTGTTGCTCACCGTGCCGATCATGCTCTTTCAGCAGGCGCAGGCCAAGGCGCAGGAGCAGGACAAATGAACACCACCTGGAGCCGCTTCAACGTCACCTCGATCGTGCTTGGCTTTGCCTTCCTGTACCTGCCGATCGTGCTGCTCATCGTTTTCTCCTTCAACGAATCCAAGCTCGTCACCGTCTGGGGCGGCTTCTCGACCAAATGGTATGTGTCACTGTTCCACAATCAGGGCCTGATGGACGCCACCTGGGTCACGGCGCGCGTCGGCGTCATTTCGGCGACGGTGGCGACCGTGCTCGGCACGCTGGCGGCACTCACCTTGACACGCTACACGCGGTTCCGGGGCAGGGTGCTGTTTTCCGGCATGGTCTTCGCGCCGCTCGTCATGCCGGAAGTCATCACCGGCCTGTCGCTGCTGCTGCTCTTCGTTGCCGTCGGTCTCGACCGCGGCTTCTTCACGGTGACGCTCGCCCACATCACGCTGACAATGTGCTTCGTGGCGGTCGTCGTGCAATCGCGCCTGGTGTCTTTCGACCGGTCGCTGGAGGAGGCGGCGATGGATCTCGGCGCAACGCCGGCCAAAACCTTCTTCCAGATCACCCTGCCGGTCATCCTGCCGGCGATCGTGTCCGGATGGATGCTGGCCTTCACGCTGTCGCTCGACGATCTGGTCATCGCCAGCTTCACCTCCGGCCCGGGCGCCACGACGCTGCCGATGAAAATCTACAGCCAGGTTCGTCTCGGCGTGACGCCGGAGATCAACGCCGCCTGCACCATCCTGATCGCCGTGGTCGCGGTCGGCGTCATCATCGCTTCGATCGCCAACAAGCGGCGCGAGGTGCAACGCCAGCTCGACGAACAGGCGGCACAGCGCGGGTGAGCATGATCTCGAAAAGTGGAAGCCGGTTTTCGGGCAACTGAACGGCCTGGCCCGAGGGTAAAAGCGCGCGACTATTCGCCCGAAACGCCGCGGCTTATCGGGGAAATGAACGGCGTGTTCCACGTTCCACCGACGAAGAAGGACGACTGGTTGGGCCCTTGTTGGCCGGTCTTCTGTGTCGCGGCCTGGTCCGGCTGGATGACGCCGCCGGACAGTGCCAGCCCGCGCCCCGCATAGGAGGCGATGCCGGAAAGCCAGATCTTGTATTTCGCCGAATTGGCCTCGGCCTTGTCCAGCCTCGCCACGCCTCTCGAAATGGTCGCCTTCACTTCGGCGCCGTCGATCGGCAGCGTGCCGTCCGAGACATCGTCGAGCGCGAAGAAGCCGCCCTGTTCGGTATGCTTGAGAAAAGCCGGCAGGTTGAACTTGCTCAGCGCGCCGGGGCCGAAGGTCGCCGAGACCGAACCGTCGGCATTTTCAAAGATCGAATCCCAGGTCCTGCCCGGCCCCTTGAGGATGACCGAAACGGTGCCCGTGCCGACCGGCACCAGCCGGGTCATGCCGGCTGCCGTGGCGAACGCGCCGCCATCGACATCGGAAGCAAGCAGCCTGATCTCAACCTGGGTGCCCTCGGGCTTGCGGTCGAAACGAAGGCTGGTCTGGATATTGCCGCCAAAGGCCGAGGCATCGGAGATATCGAAGACGGAAAGACCATCCTTGACCTGGGCGGTGGCGGCGACATCGGCAAGCTGGATGGCGCCGGCCGTGGCATGCGCCGCCGACAGCCTGAGATCGAGATTGACCCGGTCGGCGAAACTGGCCTCGACGTCCCCTGGCCCAGCCCCGCTCGCCGGCCCCAGCGGCGTGAAGGCGGASAGRAAYGACCTGAGGTCGAGCGTGTCGAAAGCGAGCGTGCCCGAGATCACCGGCTGGGCGTCGCCAAGCGACAGGTCCAGCGCGCCCATGCCTGGGTTGTTGTCGAGCGCCAGCGCGGTGTTCTCGAACTTGATGCGTCCGGCCGATGCCGTGACCTTGCTCGAAATGCTGACGGAGCCGATCGCTGCGCTCGGTGCGATGCCAACCTGCGACCATTCCAGAACGCGGCGTAGCGAGGGGGCCGCGAACTTCACCTGGCCGTCGTAGTAGGCGTTCTCGGACATGCTGGCCGTGCCGTCGAAGGAAAAGGTGGCGGGCGCGGCCTTGAAGGACAAAGTAAGCGGCGCCATGCCGCCTGCAAACAGCACCAGCGGCTTGGGCGAGGCGGCTTCGACGGTCACACTTTCGCCGCGCCAGATTCCGGTTGCCGACAGCGTCGCATTGCTGTTCATCGCCGCCCAGCTCGCCTGGCCGCTGAGGCTGCTCAGGATTTCGACGTCCTTGCCGTCGACGGAAGCCACCATCCGGCCGTCCCTGAACTCAACCGTGCCGAAGGCGTCTGTCGGCAGCTTGTCGAGGTCGGGTTTGGCGGGATCGGCATTGACCACGCCGCGCGCCGTGTCGATGGAGCGCGCGATGCGGCCTCCGGTCGGTGCCGTGGGCAGAAACAGGCCATCCACCGTGCGCTGGACCCGGATCGTCGGCCGTACCAGCCGCGCCGTGGAAAACGCCACATCGCCCTGTAATGCCGCCATGGCCGAGAGGTCGATCTCGACCCGTTCGGCTTCGACGACCGGCGGCGCGTCGGCGTCGGTCCACTTCGACAGTGTCACATCGGTCAGGATCGCGCGGAATTTCGGCCAGACCTCGATGCGCGGCGAACCATCGATGGCGACCCGGAAGCCGCTCCAGGCGCTCATTTCCCAGGCGATACGGTCGCGCACGATGCGCGTCGAGGCGATCAGCGGCAGCGTGGCGACCACCAGAGCGATGACGATCACGGCAGCGCCGATCGCCCATACTCCACGCCGGATCAAGGATGATGGCATCTCGCCCTATATGCTTCCGTTCCGATTAATCGCCCGAAATGTGTAAACCCCAGTCGTCACTACGACTTAGGACTGAGGCATTTCAAGTCTTTATGGCCCGGCGATGGCATTTGCGCACACCTGGCCGCTTCGGCCCAACAAAATCTTGCTCTGCTGCGCTGCGATATGCATAAGCGATGACGACCGTGGGAGGATCGATCATGGCTGCCGAAGTACCGCTCTGGACCCCGTCGCAAGACCAGATTGACGCTTCGCCATTGACCGCTTTCATGAAGGCTGCTTCAGCCAAGGCCGGCGCGTCCTTCTCCTCCTATGTCGACCTTCACCGCTGGTCCATCGAGGATCGCGAGGGTTTCTGGAGCCTGGTGTGGGACTTCTGCGGTGTCGTGGGCGACAAGGGCGAGACCATTCTCGCCGATGGCGACAAGATGCCCGGCGCTTCCTTCTTCCCCGATGCGTCGCTGAATTTCGCCGAGAACCTGTTGAAGAAGACCGGCGCTGGCGAGGCGATCGTCTTTCGCGGCGAGGATAAGGTCGAGCGGCGGCTGTCCTGGAACCAGCTGCATGGCTTGGTCTCGCGCCTGCAGCAGCTTTTCCTGTCGCTCAAGGTCAAGAAGGGCGACCGCATTGCCGCGATGATGCCCAACATGCCGGAGACCGTCGCCGCCATGCTGGCCGCGGCCTCGATCGGCGCGGTGTGGTCGTCCTGCTCTCCCGATTTCGGCGAGCAGGGCGTGCTCGACSGGTTCGGCCAGATCGAACCCGTAATTTTCATCGCGCCCGACGGCTATTGGTACAATGGCAAGGCGATCGAGGTCGCCGACAAGGTTGCGGCGGTCGCGGCCAAGCTCGGCAGTGTTCGCAAGGTTCTGCTTGTCGATTATCTCGGCACATCGGCCGACGTGGCCGCAACCATCGACAAGGCCGTGGCGATGGAAGCGGCGCTGGTGCCCTTCGCCGTAAAACCGGTCAGCTTCGAGCGGCTGCCGTTCKCGCATCCRCTCTACATCCTGTTYTCGTCMGGMACGACCGGCATTCCCAAATGCATCGTCCATTCGGCCGGCGGCACGCTGATCCAGCATGTCAAGGAACACCGGCTGCATGCCGGGCTCGTCGAAGGCGACCGTTTCTTCTACTTCACCACCTGCGGCTGGATGATGTGGAACTGGCTGGTGTCKGGCCTSGCTTCAGGGGCGACGCTGCTGCTTTACGATGGCTCGCCCTTCTATCCCGACGGCAAYGTGCTGTTCRAYTTCGCCGATGCYGAGAAGATGAMYTTCTTCGGCACCTCGGCCAAGTTCATCGATTCCGTGCGCAAAGCCRGYCTCAAGCCGATCCGCACGCATGATCTGTCCACCGTGCGGGCGATCTCCTCCACCGGGTCGCCGCTGTCGCCCGAGGATTTCCGCTTCGTCTATGACGGCATCAAGCAGGACGTGCATCTTGCCTCGGTCTCCGGCGGCACCGACATCGTCTCCTGCTTCGTGCTCGGCGTGCCGACCCTGCCGGTCTGGACCGGCGAGATCCAGGGGCCGGGCCTCGGCCTYGCCGTTGATGTCTGGGACGATGACGGCAAATCGATCCGCCAGGAGAAGGGCGAACTGGTCTGCRCMAAGGCGTTYCCSKCGATGCCGATCGGCTTCTGGAACGACCCYGAMGGCAAGAARTACARSGCGGCCTATTTCGAGCGYTTCGACAATGTCTGGTGYCATGGCGAYTTCGCCGAATGGACCGCSCATGGCGGCMTGATCATYCATGGCCGCTCCGACGCSACGCTCAAYCCGGGCGGCGTGCGCATCGGCACGGCGGAGATCTACAACCAGGTCGARCAGATGCCSGARATYCTGGAAGCGCTGTGCATCGGCCAGGATTTCGACAATGACGTSCGSGTCGTGCTGTTCGTGCGGYTGGCCGCCGGCGTGMMGCTSGAYGMMGATCTGGAAAARCGCATCCGGKCGAAAATMCGCACYGGSGCSAGCCCSCGTCACGTGCCGGCAAAGATCGTCGCSGTGWYMGACATYCCRCGCACCAAATCGGGCAAGATCACCGARCTYGCSGTGCGCGACGTCGTGCATGGCCGCGCCATCAAGAACAAGGAAGCGCTCGCCAACCCGGAAGCACTTGAGCTGTTCAGGAATCTGCCGCAACTCGCCGACTGACCCCAACCGGCGTGGTTAACAAAATATGTCGGTAGAATTTACCTAGATTTCACGAGTGGTACACATTCGTAAATTTTTCGACGAGCCGGTAAGGACTTGTTAAGGGCCGGCCCCGATAGTCGCATGTAACTTGAGGGAGAAATCCCGTTCCTCAGCCCCCGGAGGATCTGAATTCGCTCAAGCCCCCGTTGTGACAGCAATCCCATCTCTTAAGGCGTCCTTTGGGCGCCTTTTCTTTTAGCGGAATGGGGTAGCGGAAGGCTGTCGAGGAGGCGGTCACCTATTCCGCGAGCACGCGGGTCGATGGAAACGCGACCTCCACCAGCGTGCCTTCGCCGGGCGTCGAATTGATGGTGAAGCGGGCGCGGTTTGCTTCCACCATCGCCTTGGTCAGCGGCAGGCCAAGGCCGGTGCCGTCGCCACGCCCGCGCTTCAAGGCGTTGATCTGCTTGAACGGCTTCAGCGCCTGCTCGATCTCGGCCTGGCTCATGCCGATGCCGGTGTCGCGCACCCGCATGACGACGTCCCCAGAGGTCTCATAGGCGGTCGAGACAATCACCTGGCCGCCGGCCTGGGTGTAGCGGATGGCGTTCGACAGGATGTTGAGCGCGATCTGGCGCACCGAGCGCAGGTCGGCCACAACTTCCGGCAGCCGCGAGGCGAAGCTGGAGCGGATGATGACGCGTTCGCGGTTGGCCTGCGGCTGCATCATCGCCACGGTCTCGGCCAGCGTGTCGTTGAGCGACACCGCCTCGTAGGCCATCTCCTGCTGGCCGGCCTCGATCTTCGAGATGTCGAGCAAGTCGTTGACCAGATCGAGCACATGGTTGCCCGAGCGGTTGATGTCGCGCAGATAGTCGCGGTAGCGGTCGTTGGCGACCGGCCCGAACTTCTCGTCGACCATCAATTCGGAAAAGCCGATGATGGCGTTGAGCGGCGTGCGGATCTCGTGGCTGATGCGGGCGAGGAAATCGGTTTTCTGCGAGGACGCCCGCTCAGCCACCGCGCGTGCCTGCGTCAAATCCTCTTCTGCTCGCTTCCACTGCGTGATGTCGCGCACGACGGCGCAGAAGCCGCTCTCATTGGGCAGCCGGCCGATGGTCATGAACAGGGGTATGAAGCGCCCCTGCGCTTCGCGGCCGATCACCTCGCGGCCGTCATTCATGACGCTTGCCACGCCGGGCTCGGACAGGCCGGTGAGATAGTCGCGCGCCGCGCGTTGGCTTTCGATGGCAAACAGCGAGGCGAATGGCTTGCCGGTCACCTCGTCGCTGTCGAAACCGAACAGCGCTTCGGCCGGGCGGCTGATCGAGCGAATGGTGCCGTCGCTGCCGATCAGCACGACGCCGTCTGTGGCGGTGTCGATGATGGTGCGCATCTCGGCGATGCGTGCCTTGAGCTCGGAAATGTCGGGCTGTGTCGGCTCCTCGCCGACCGCGTGCAGGGCCGCAGGCGTGTCATCCTCGCCGGAACGGCGCACGACCAGCATCAGCGCCTTGCCGTCGCGCCAGGGAACGGAGCGCAGGATGGCGTCGATCGGGAATTCCTGACCATCACGCGTCTTCAGCCGCAGCGACCGGTCGCTGCCGTCGGAAGCGCCGTCATCGGCATAGGGATCGGCAAACAGCGCGCCCAGGCCGCCGGAATCCTCGAGATCCTCCAGCGTGTCGTAGCCGGTCAGGTCGAGGAATTCCTCGTTGGCATAGTGCAGCTGGTCGCCCGAATGGATGAGCAGCGGCACCGGCAGCTTGCCGAGCAGCGAGGTATCGGGGACCTTGCTTTCATCGCCAACGGAAAAGGCGGAGGGCACGAACCCCTCGGTCTTGAGCGGCGGTACCTGCAGGCGTGGACGCTGGATCTCGGCTGCAACTTGTGCACCGGCAGTCTCGGTGGCTGGCGTAATGGCTTGGCCTTCGGAGATTGCCGATGGCCCGGCATGCTCTACGGTCTGATCATCAACCGCTGCATCTTCAGCGCCGTCGGTCCAATCCTCATTGTCCTCGGCATCGCGAAAATCGGCCGACGTCATGCTGTCGTCGTCGGCTGCGACATGTCCGGCGCCCGCAACCGCCGGTTCATCCTTAATCGCGGCGGGCTCGGCACTTTCCGGTTCCGCGGCGACCGGTTCAGAGGCTGTTGGCTCGTCATTGTCCGCGACAGGGCTGGGCTCGTCGTTGTGGTCGGCGTAGCTGAGCAGCGAGCCTGTCGCACCGGACGGCGCGTCGGCATGCGCCTCGTGAACCACGTCGTCCGGATGGGCGCCATCGAGCCGTGCTAAATCCGCCTCGTGTTCTCCATCGACTTCGGTCTCGGATGGTTCGGCCAGCACCGCGTCGTTCTCTGGCTCTGTCGCGGAGATTTCGCCGGCCTCTGTCGGTTCATGATCCGGGGCAGCGTCAGGCGTCGAGGCAACCTCGCCAGCGGATTCGATCGGAGTTTCCGTCTTGGCGGCCGGGACCTCCGCTGCTGTTTCCGCCGCGGGCTCGGCCGGTGTCTCGACTGCCGGTTGCGTCGGGCGTTCGATGCCGGGCTTGTCGGCTTCCGGCGGCTCGGCCGGCGCACTGTCCCTCTTCAGCCGCTCGCCGATCTCACGGAAGGCGCTGCGTTCCAGCGTCGACAGCCCCTTGTCGTTGGCCGGCTGCCGGTGTTCGGCCAGCCGGATGACCTTGTCGGCAAAGCGCCGCTCTTGTTTCGGCACGATGGTCAGCGCCGGCACCTCGCCCTTGAACGGATCTGACGCGTTTGGCTCCTCGGCCTTCGGCGCTTCAGCGGGAGGTTCGACGGCTTCCGGTACGGACGCCGCCACTGGCGCCTCGCCATTGGGCACCAGGGCCATGCCGATCGCTTCCGGATCGACGACCGCGTCACTGGGGCGGGCGACGCCGAATCCGCGAAAACCTTCGAAGGCGCGGCTGCGGCCATAGACAGGCAAGGCCGCCAGGTCGACGGGGATCTTCAGGTCGGTGCCGACGACAGGCCACAGCACGGAGCGGCCGGACCAGGTGTCGCGCCGCTCCAGCAGGCCGGCGATCTCGCCGGACGCATCAAGGCCGAAGATCGCCGCGACATCCCTGAAGCGCCGGCCGATCACGTCGGCGGCCGGCTTGCCGACGATATCGGCGAATTCCGGCGACAGAGCGCTGAACTTGCCTTCGGCATCGGTGCGCCAGACGAAGCGAAGCGGCGCCGCCGAGCGGTCTATCGTCCGGGCTGGGGTTGCGGTCGGTGTGGACGGGGAGGTGGCCTTGTCCGGCTCCGCGCTGTCCGCCGAAGTCTCGGTGCCGATCGCTTCGGCCCCGTTTTCAGATTCCGGTGTAGCAGGCGCGAGCCGCGCGTCATCCCCGCCGGCATTGAAGTACCAATGATCGTGCTGTGCCGGCGTGCCGCCCGCCGCCGGCTGATCGTTGTCGGCGGCAACCGATGTCGGCCCGGCCGGCTCCTCAATCTCTTGCACTGCCTGTTCCGGCATATCTTCTGCCACGGGCTCGGAGAGGGCAGGCTGCTCAATTTCGGCTGTGGCTGGCTCGACAGTGACTGGCTCGGCAATGGCTGGCTCGGGAGTGGCGGGGGACGGCTCGATCGCCTCTGTCCGCCAAGCATCCGCCGTCGGCTGATTGTCCTGGTGAGGATCGGATTCTGCCGCGGCGCTTTCCGCTGCCGCTGTTGCGCCGCCAATCTCGGTGGCTAGGCTTTCCGTTGCTGCGGGGGGCTCGTCGGCCGAGGCCTCTGCTGCAGACGCGTTGTCCTCGAGCTGATCCTCGTCGATCACCACCAGCAGATGCCGTTCCGGTGTCAGCCGGGCGAGGCCGGCCGGGTAGGAGGTGTTGCCGCCCGGAACCAGGCGCTTGACGATGCGCTCGTCCTCGGCAGCCACGTCGGCCACCAGGGCGGCCAGCGTCGCGGGCTGGATGCCGAGCGCCGAAAATCCCTCCGAGGCGGCCTCGATATTGCCCCCGGCATCGATGAAGGCGATGAAATGGCCGTCTTCGGTGAAGCCGCTGATCGCCCGGCTGGCGATTTCGGCAGCACTGCGCGAGCCTGTCTGCGCCGCCGGCACCGCCAGCATGATCGCCTTTTCGCCGTCGGGCAGCGTCACCGCACTTGCCTGAAAGCCGATGGTCCGGCTGGTCATCCCGGTCGCCAACCTGACGGTAATCCCACGATCATTGCCGATTTCGGGAAAGCCACTGGTCGCCATGATCTGGCGGCGGGCGATCAGCGGCAACTGTGCGGAGGCGCCGATGATGGCTTCGATGTCGGGGTAGCCGAACACGGCGGCGCCGGGCCCATTGGCCCAGATCACCTGCTCCAGGTCCACCGACAGGATGGCGAGCGCGTCGCCGGCGGCAAACCGCTGGCGGACCGCGTCSAGCACGGCGACGTCGAGGAAGGAATATTCGGACGGCATGCGCTTGGCGAATCCTGACGGAGCGGCGAAATTTGCAGTTAACGCTTTGTTAATAAAAGCCTGMGGCGCGAAGGTCCACAAGCCAKAACGTGCARCGSYYGGWWTCTGGGCKTTTGGTTAACGSCCTGAAAGAAATTTATGGTGCAGTGCAACAAAGATATTGCAATGCACAAAAATTGCCTTTATATTGCCATCATAACTGAACGAGACGGCTTTCTGTCAAAGCCGCTGCCGCTGAAAAGGATGGAAAGATGTCCAGGACCAAGACCGCCGACACGATCGAAAACGTTGAATTCCCGAGCTTTGACGCTTCCAAGGCCACCGACCAGATGCGCGCTTTCGCCGAAAAGGGCGTTGAGCAGTCGAAAGAGGCCTATGCCAAGCTGAAGACCGGCGCCGAGGAGACCCAGAAGGCTCTGGAGTCGACCTACGAGACCGCCAAGACTGTTTCCAGCGACCTGTCGCTCAAGACCATCGCGGCGCTGCGCGCCAATGCCGAAGCCGGCTTCTCGCATCTCGAAGCCCTGATCGGCGCCAAGTCGCTGTCGGAAGTCGTCGAGCTGCAGACCTCCTTCCTGCGCAAGCGTATCGAGTCGACCGTCGAGCAGGCCAAGGACTTCCAGGCTGTTGCCTCCAAGGCCGCCGAAGACGTCTCCAAGCCGATCAAGACCGCCTTCGAGAAGGCAGTGAAGGACATCAAGGCTGCCTAACATTTACGCATGATCTGAAGATGCAACAAAAGGTCGCATTTTCTTAAAAACGATCAGGCGTATGATGGTAGCCATCAAGGAATACCCGGCGAGTGGAACCTCCTCCCTCTGCTCCCCGGGGTGACCAGCCAGCACCTCCTCCCGCTGGCTCGTAACAGGAAAAGGCCGGCACCTCCTCCCGCCGGCCTTTTTCTTTGCCCGGCGAAACCAGCGCTGCTGGGGCGAGATGTGGGGAAGTGGTCTTTGCTTTGCAAAAGCCTTGAATTAGAATCCATAAGCCCGTAAGGACGCATCGCCGAACGACAGAGCGGATCGCGGAGACTTTCCACCTCGACCCGCTCAGGCAAATGTGCCGTTGTAGCTCAGATGGTTAGAGCGCCGGATTGTGGATCCGGAGGTCGCTGGTTCGATCCCAGCCAACGGTACCATCGGCTCCTCCTGCAAGTTATTGATTCTACTGCAGAAATTGGCGCTACCTGACTTGACGGTTGCGCCATATTGGCCTTTTGTGATACCTATTGTGTTACTTATTGTGATACAAAAGGTGTCTTAAAGACATGGGAAGGCGACGCGAAGAGCATGATCCTGATCGCTTTCTGCAACAGAGGGGCGATCGCTTTCACTACTACCGACGAGTCCCAACGGAGCTACGAGAGCTCGATGGTCGCGGTGCTTTCGTACGCCGTGCTTTGGACACGACCGACCGGCTGAAGGCGCGTACGTCACGCGATCTCCACGAAGCTGCCGACAACGCGCTATGGTCGTCTCTAATGTTGGGGGAAGATTCAGATGCCGCGCGCATCCGTTACCAGCGCGCTATCAAACGCGCAGAGGCGCTAGGATTCGTCTATCGGCCGCTCGCCGAAATCTTCGTCGCCGAGCCGCTGGATACCGTTCTACAGCGGGTCGAGGCCACGATCGGAAATCCTACCAACTCTCCCGTGGTCGACGCGGTTACTGGTGCCGTGTCTCATCCTGACGACAAAATATCGGAAGCGCTGAAGCTCTTTTTTGACGAAATCGTCCGCGACGAACTCCGCACCAAAAGTGCTGATCAGAAGAAGCGATGGAAGGCAAAACGCCAAATGAGCGTCGATGTTTTCATCACGCTTGTCGGCAACAAGCGAATGGGAGAGATCACCCGCGATGACGCGCGTGAGGTCCATAAATATTGGTTGGATCGAATTGCGCCCGTTAAGGGCAAAGCAGACCGTTCGGCGTCGACCGGCAACCGAAATATGGGGAACCTGCGAACCCTCTACGGCGACTACTATCGTCATCTCGGTTCACCCGAACAGAAGAATCCATTCGCCGATCTCTCATTCAGCGACAAGTCGAAACGCAGTCGCCCACCGTTCCCGACCGACTGGATTCGCGACAGGATCCTCGTGCCTGGTGCACTCGCGGCGCTCAACGATGAGGCGCGAGGCATCCTGCTCGCCTTCGTGGAGACGGGGGCCCGGCCGAGCGAACTTGCGAACTTGCACGCCGGCGTTATCCATCTCGACCACGAGGTGCCTCACATTTCGGTCGAGCCGCGCGAAGATCCTGACGACCCACGTGAGATCAAGACAGCCTCATCGGTGCGTAAGGTGCCTCTGGTCGGTGTCGCGCTTGAGGTGTTCAAGACGCATCCTAATGGCTTTCCGAGATACAAAGATCGCGAGGCGTCGCTATCAGCCCTGCTCAACAAGCACTTCGAGAACCACAAACTGTTCCCGACCGAAAAGCACACTGTCTATTCTCTTCGGCATTCGTTTGAAGACCGCATGAAGAACGCCAGGCTGGATGAGGAACTCCGGCGCATGCTGATGGGCCACACCATCGACCGTCCGAAATACGGCGAAGGCGGCGACATGAAAATGTGGCAGGAAGAACTCATGAAGATCGTACTGCCGTTTGACCCCTCAATCGTTTAACGCGCTCATGGGCTGCGACAAGGCGTCCCTCCTTTGCTTGGCAATCTTGCAGAGCACGTTCAAGATAGTCGTACAACGGTAGCCATGTCTCGCCTTGTTCGCCGCGCGCCACGATGATCTCGGCCACGCGGTCGAGCGCTCGCTCAATCCGTTGCACGGTGATTGGCTGAAGCGTGGGCGAATATCGCCTCACAGATTCGCCTTTCTGCAAGGCCATGAATGTAGCATGCCCTATGCGTAGGCGGACCTTTCTGGTGCAGTGAAGGCCTGCGTTCGGCTCGGGCCACAATCGGCGGCTGCGGCGTGCAAATGGGAAAGGCTCTCTGCCGTCGGGGGTTGGTAGCGGGAGACCGCTACATCGCAAGACCCACATTGAGGGCGCGTTCTTTTGCTATCGCCGGCATGCAGCGTGAGCAAGTTGCGTTCGATGCCGTGCGGTCGAAAATCGCGACCCGTGGCGATGATGGATGGGATAGATAGATGAGTAATATCAGATAGTTACATGATGCCGTGTGCAAAAATCGCACACGAAAGTTCTGCTTCTCTTCTTTTTTCGTTCTCACGACGGAGCCGCCGAGAGCCCTATTCGGACGCTCTTTTGCCGATGAGATTAACCGTTCCAATGCGAACGTTCGCTGCAATGTCCGTGACCCTTAATGTCCTGCGGCGTCCAATTTGCCTGAGGTTCTTGGAAGCTTTTCGAACTTTCTGGGTCGCGCCTCACCCCCAGTTGCGGGTGCTTGGCGCTGTTGTCGGCGGCGGTGCGGTCGAACTGGCCGGAATAGGTTAGCGCGAGCGTGGCATTGCTCGCTGGCATCGCCCAAGCGGCCGACACAACGACCGGCGAGCAAGACATCGACGCCGCGGCCCAAGCCTATATCGACAAACAGCATATCGACGCCGGCCGCATTGCCGAGCCGGTTCGCCCAGAAGGACGAAGACAATGCACCGCCCGATCCGAAAAATCCTTCTGGCTGTAAGCCTGATGGCATCTCTGCAGGGGTGTCAGCACGGCTCGATGCCATCGGTCGATAGCTTGGCGCCAAAGCCGGCGATCCACGTCGATCCAAGCGTCACGCAAGAATGCCAAGGCGTCGTCGACGTTCCCCACACCTTCATCCCCTATGACCAAGCAATCCTGCTCTGGGTGAAGGATCGGGCGGCACTCGGCGACTGCAAGCGCCTCGACCACGCCAAGGCTCTCACGATCAAGGCGCTGGTGAAATGACGTCAAAGCTCGACGAGATTTCGGAGGCAATCGGCAGTCTCCGGTCTGAGGTGGCAGCGCTGCGGCGTGACTTTACCGACAGCACCRGACGAGCTGACGAACATCGAGCCTCCATCCACAAGCGGGTCGACGACCTGGTGCATGATTTCGGCGATCTCAAAACGAACGTCGAGACGATGAAGGCTGACGTCGCCGATAGCAAAGACGTCACAGACGAGGTAAAGGAATGGAAGCAGCGAGGCGTCGGCGCGCTGTTCGTGGCCGGCATCGCCGGCACGGCACTCGGCGGGGCGGTTGTCGGCTTCATTGTCTACTGGTGGCGATCTTGAAGGTGCTGCGCACCGCCTGAATCTCCTCTGCATCATTTCAGTCACCCCATCGGCTCCGGCCGGTGGGCTGCTTTTTTCGTACTAACCCTGAAAGAGCATTGACCAGAGGTGACGCGCTGGAAGCTAGTGGTTTTGGGCGCCCTGGGCGTCACGGTATGGCAGCGGCGGCTCTGGCGTCACTGGTCACGGCCTATTGGCACGACATCTGGCGGGTGCTGCGAGGCGGGTAAGTCACATTGCTCCCCCTGGCTTAACGCTGGCCGCCCTTCCACCGCAATTTGAACCGTCCTTCGCCGTGTCACTTGGAGTTTCGCAATTGCCAGCGTAAGGCTTTGATACGGAGCCACCGCGCAATTGTTGCACTACGGCCACCGATCGAGCTCCATCGCCTTCAATGTGGGTGTTCTGACTGTTTGGGTTGAATGGGTCGACCGTCTGCATCAGCAAATTGGCGTGGTTGGCGTCTCCAGCGGCCAAAGTGACGCCATCGTAATGGTTCAAATAATCGGCCGAGCATCCCGATAATAATATGGCAGATACTACCGCTGTCCCAAGACAAAAGCGCATGACGTCCCCCCATCATTTAACGAATATGCGCTTTTTCTAATTTGTTGTCGAATCGCGCTTGGTTCGGAGCG
This sequence comes from Mesorhizobium sp. P3_A9, assembly GCF_056402975.1. Classification (NCBI taxonomy): domain Bacteria; kingdom Pseudomonadati; phylum Pseudomonadota; class Alphaproteobacteria; order Hyphomicrobiales; family Phyllobacteriaceae; genus Mesorhizobium; species Mesorhizobium sp. P3_A9. Next base: position 14,435 of record NZ_JBFUGJ010000143.1, read on the forward strand.
GATCGCCGCGAAATGCGTCACCAAATTCAYGCGCCGGCTGGACGAGCTTCGCAGGACTTCGGCGCGGTCTACGGCACGCGAGACGTTATCAGGGGCATGAAGCGAGAGCTTGATGAATTGCGTCGTAAGCTGCGATCACCCACCCGGCCTGACCGAACATGGCAACCACCTTTGATCAACCT
>NZ_JBFUGJ010000144.1:0-14589 GCF_056402975.1 Mesorhizobium sp. P3_A9
TGCTGGGCGCGGGACGGGAAAGATGAGCCGGCGCGGCATTCGACCGGTTCGCCGCAGAGCTGGCGAGTGCTGACATGACAGCCTCCATGAGTGGGTTGGGGGGCTGATCGTCACTTGTTGGGCGACCAGCCAGATCAGACGGATTACTTCGCAGAGGCTCCGAAGAGACTGGAGCGATAACCGCTGGTTTCGAGCAGATAGTCGCGTGAGGCGGTTGCCTCGGACGCCAGCCTGGCCAGATCGACGTCGACCAGCTTGCCGGCGCGTTTGCGGATCTTGCCGGCGACCATCACGGTGTCGACGTCGGAGCGTTCGACCGCCTGGACGATCGTGCCGATCGCGTTGGAGACCGGGAATACGGCGACATCGTTGGTGCGGACCATGATGATGTCGGCCTGCTTGCCTGATGTGAGAGTGCCGATGGCGGCTTCAAGGCCGGCGGCACGGGCGCCATTGATGGTGGCGGCTTGCAGCACCGCTTCGACCGAGATCGGCCCCGGCACGTTGGTTTCGCCGCGGAAGCGGCGGTAGCGCATTGCCGAACGCTGCTGCCCAAACAATGCATGCATTTCGCCGAACAGGTCGCTGCCGAAGGCGGTGTCGAGGTCGATGCCAAGCGCTGGCGCCAGACCATGGTCGATGGCCTGCTGATAGGCGAAGCGGTCGTCATCGAAGCCAAACAGCGCGTCGGAACGCGGATTGACGGTCACGTTGACCCCGGCGTCGGCAAAGTGCTTCCAGGTGTCTTCGGGTAGGCGGGTGCAATGGTTGAAAATGTTGTGCGGACCCAACAAGCCATTTTCGGTCACTTCCGCAGGCAGTTTCGCGAGATCGCCGATGAACTCGGTCAGTATCCGCATGTCGAGGTCGCGCGCGACCTTCCACCAGTCGAGATTGAACTGGCCGAACAGTCCAACCTGCACCAGACCGCCAGCATTCCAGTTGCGGGCGAGGCGTTCGAGATCGCCAGGCAGGTGCGCGCTGGACGCCTTCTTGTCCATGGCGGCACCTGCCAGGTGCAGCGCGCGGATGCCGGAGCCCTTGAGCGCGTCGAGCGCCGCATCGGTGTGTTCGGGGCTGCGCGAACTGTGGCAAGCGTCGATGATCGTCGTTATGCCGGCATCGAGCGAGGCGGCGGCCGTCAGGCTGGTGCTGATAGACATGTCGTGCGGGCGGTAGTGCGCGCCGAGCGTTTCGGCGACGGCGCCGATATAGGCAAAGAGGTCGTCGACGTCAGGCATCAGACGGCGCATCACGCCGAGCCACATGTGATGATGCGCATCGACCAGCCCCGGCATGACGATGCTTGTGGAGGCGTCGATGATTTCGGCGCCATCCGCCTGGATGTTTGCACCGATCGCGACGATGCGATCGTTCTCGACAAGAACGTCGCCGGTCGCGAGATTGGGGACGGCGGCATCCATCGTGATGACGGTGCCGCCCTTGAATAGTGTGCGGGGATTGTTCTGAGTGCTCATGGCCTGTTCCTTCCAGATGCGTGCTGGTGGGTTGCGTATGGCCAGCCTTATCGCTCCTGGACGAACTTGAATTAAGTGCTGATATGTCCGATGCTTCCTGACTGAAAATCAGGAATAGTTATGGCGTTCGATGGCAGGATCTTGTCCGGGGTCAGCGTGCTGGCGGCGGTCGTCGAAGGCGGCACCTTCGTCAAAGCCGCCGAGCTGATCGGCATCACCGATTCAGGCGTCAGCCGGGCCATTGGACGGCTCGAGGCGCGTCTGGGTGTGCGGCTGTTCGATCGAACCACGCGATCCCTGTCGCTGACCGATGAAGGCCGGCGCTTTTACGAGGAGGTGAAGCCGCACCTGAATGCGATCGAGGATGCGGCGGTTGTCGCCTCTGGTACCGCGTCAGCTGTGCGCGGCCGCCTCAAGGTGGACATCGACCCCTTCTTTCTGCCGCTGGTTCTGGCAGGCCGGCTCGGCGCCTTTTGTGATCGCTATCCCGACCTGACGATCGAGTTCGTCTCGAAAGAGCAGTTCGGCGACCTGGTGTCCGATGGCATCGACCTTGCRATCCGTTTCGGACAGCCACGTTTCTCGACGCTGGTTGCGCGCAAGTTGATCGAGGCGCCGATCCTGACCGTCGCATCTCCGCGCTATATCGTGCGCCATGGACGGCCGGGCCAGCCCACCGACCTCCCGGCGCATCGATGCCTGCAATTCCTGGACCCACACAGCGGCACGCCATTCGACTGGGCGTTCGTGCGCGGCGAGGAAACGATCGAGGTTCCGACCAGCGGACCTCTGACCTTCACCGACCCCAAATCGATGCTGGAGGAATGCATCGCCGGAACGGGTGTCACCCAAGTCATCAGTTGGGGCGTCAGGGAATTGTTGGCGGATGGGGCGCTGATCGATCTCTTTCCGGACTGGCATGGCGAGCTCTTCCCGCTGTTTGCCTTTCACCCGTCGCGCAAGCATCCGCCTGCCAAGGTGCGCGCCTTCGTCGATTTCTGCGTCGAGGTGTGTCGGGAGTTGTAACGAAAGCGTTGGAAATATTTATACTATTCCCGCGCGGAATATCTTTAAACCTGTTGGCGCGCTCCCTACGTCATCTTCCGTTATGTCTATCAAGGCAAAACCGATGTGACATCGTTCACGGCCACGCCACCCCTCACTGGGGACTCGGGACGCGCGGTCATTTCCCCATCCAATGAGCAGCCCAAACGTTCGACTCGCCCTTAGCGCGTCGAGCGTGTCGGTGCGCGATCTCCCCACTTCATCAATCAACACCAACCGGGTGGCCGTCGGGTGAACGAACCCGCGCGCCCATAGGAGAGAAGAAATGGAAGCCCTACAATATCTCGGCCCGATGGAATGGACGGCGATCGAGGTCGCCGTGCTGGTCGTCGTGCTGGCAATCCTGTTCTGGTGGAGCGGTGTGGTCCGCTACATCCCAAACGACAGGCTCGGCATCCTGGAAAAACTATGGAGTTTTCGCGGCTCCGTTAGCAATGGCTTCATCGCGCTCAACCGTGAGGCAGGCTACCAGCCGGAAGTCGTGCGCGGTGGCCTGCACTTCTTCATGCCGTTCCAATATTCGATGCATCGCGCCAATCTTGTCACCATCCCGCAGGGTCAGATCGGCTATGTGTTTGCCCGTGATGGCAAGCCGCTGCCTCCGACGCAGACACTTGCTTGCAACACCGACGCCGACGATTTCCAGGATGTGCGCGGCTTTCTCGAAAAAGGCGGACAGAAAGGACCGCAACGCAAGATCTTGCGTGAAGGCACTTACGCCATCAATCTCGCACAATTCATCGTGCTGACCGCCCAGTCGATCTATTCCGTTAATCTGAGCGTGTCGGAACAAAACCTTTTTTCCAATATGTCCAGCATGATCTCGGAGCGGGGCGGCTTTGAGCCAGTCGTCATCCATAATGCCGAGGACATGATCGGTATCGTCACCATCCATGACGGTCCGGCCCTGCCGGACGGCGAGATCATCGCACCGACCGTCGCCAACGATCCGAACGACCCGAACTTCCACAACAATTTTCAGGACCCGGAGAAGTTTCTCAATGCCGGTGGCTACCGTGGCCGGCAGCTGCAGGTGCTAGCCGACGGCAGCTACTTCCTCAATCGTATCTTCGCGACCGTCGAACTGGTCGAGAAGACGATCATTGACGTTGGCACGGTGGGTGTCGTTGTCTCCTATAACGGCCGCCACGGCACGGATATATCCGGGCAGGCATACCGTCACGGCGAGCTGGTAGAAATCGGCGCACGCGGTGTCTGGTCAACGCCGCTACTGCCAGGCAAGTATGCGTTCAATACCTATGCCGGCAAAATCATCACCGTGCCGACCACCAACTTCGTGCTCAAATGGACGAAGGAACAGTTTGGCGAACACAGGCTGGACGAGAACCTGTCTGAAGTGTCGTTGATCACCAAGGATGCGTTCGAGCCGGTGCTGCCGCTCTCCGTCGTCGTGCATATCGACTATATGAAGGCGCCGCTGGTGGTGCAGCGTTTCGGTGACATCAAGCGGCTGGTCGAACAAACGCTCGACCCGATGGTTTCTGCCTACTTCAAGAATATCGCCCAGACAAAGACGCTGATCCAGCTTTTGCAGGAGCGTAGCGACATCCAGCGCAAATCGGGCGAGGAGATGCGCGAAAAATTCAATACCTACAGCCTTGAGCTGCAGGAAGTGTTGATTGGTACGCCCCGAGCCGCCAATGGCCAGAACAGCATAGAGCAGATCCTGATCCAGCTGCGCGAGCGCCAGATCGCTGTGGAAAAGGTCGAGACTTATAAATTGCAGGAGAAGGCGGCCATTCAGGAACGCACGTTGCGTGAGAAGGAGGCGCTCGCCGAACAGCAAGCCAAGATCACGACGTCGGCGCTTACCATCGAGATCAGCGAGAACGAGGGCAAGGCGCAACTCGCCCGCACCCGCCAGCAGGCGGAAACCATTCAGGTCACTGCCAAGGCGGAGGCCGAGAAGGTGCGCCTCGGCGGCCAGGGCGAGGCCGACATGATCAAGGCTATCGCGTATGCCGATGCCGAACGCATCAAGGCGACCGGTTTTGCGGATGCCGAGAGGGTGCGCGCCATCGGTCTGGCGGAGGCCGAAGCCACCGAAAAGAAGGTCGCGGCCTTCGGCGGCCCGGACTATCAGCTCAACTCGCAGGTTCTCATGCGCTTCGCCGAGGCAATCGAAAATGGCAGGATACCGCTCGTGCCGCAGATCCAGATCGGCGCGACAGGTGGCGAGAAGGGGGCCGCCAATGGCCTTGTCGAGATGATGCTCTCGATGCTCGTCGCCGACCGGGTTGGACCGCAGACCGTACCGGATGAGATCCCGGCACCCGTTGAGGAGGAATGACTAGGGATGGGCCGGTTGTACCGGCCCATTTTGCGCTCTGCCGAAACATACCGCGGCGAGATGCAGGCCGCCTCAGGCAGCCGGTTGCATGGCCGCCCTCAGCAACATGCCGAACAGGTCGCGTGGTTCGTCGGGGTCAGCCAGAAGGTCAAGTTCTTCATAAAGGCCGGTTGCTTGCAACTGGTCGCGCACATAGCGCAGCGCCGAAAAATCCTCGATGGCGAAGCCGACAGAATCGAACAGCGTGATCTGTTTGCCGTCTCGGCGGCCTTGCGCCTTGGCGGCGATCACTTSCCAGAGYTCKGTCACCGGATRGTYGGGATCCAGCTGCTGGATYTCGCCCTCGATGCGTGTCTGYGGCGGGAACTCKACGAAAATGTCGGAGCGCAGCARGATGTCCTTGTGSAGTTCGGTCTTGCCRGGGCARTCGCCGCCRACSGCGTTGATGTGGACGCCGGAGCCRACCATGTTGTCGGTGAGGATGGTGGCGCACTGTTTGTCGGCGGTAACGGTCGTGATGATCCCGGCGCCTTCAACCGCTTCCTGTCCGGTTGCGCAGATAGTGATGTCAAATCCCATGCCAGCCAGGTTCTTCGCGCATTTCATCGAGGCTGAGCGGTCGATGTCGTAGAGCCTGAGCCGATCGATGCCGGTCAGCGCCTTGAAGGCGATCGCCTGGAATTCCGACTGCGCGCCATTGCCGATGATGGCCATGGTGCGCGCACCGCGCGGTGCCAGATACTTGGCCGCGACTGCTGAAGTGGCGGCGGTGCGCAGCGCCGTCAGGATGGTCATTTCGGTGAGCAGCATTGGGTAGCCGCTTCCAACATCGGCGAGCACGCCGAAGGCGGTCACCGTCTGCAGGCCCTGGCGCATGTTCTTCGGATGCCCGTTGACATATTTGAAGCCATAGAGGCGCCCATCACTTGTCGGCATCAGTTCGATGACGCCGTCATGGCTGTGCGAGGCGATGCGGGGCGTCTTGTCGAAAAGCTCCCAGCGACGGAAGTCTTCTTCGATGTAGCCGGCGAGCTCGGTCAGGAAGCGCTCGACGCCGATGGCGATCACCAGCTTCATCATGCGGTCGACGCTGACGAAGGGGACGATGTTCAGCTTGGCCGTGGTCATTATCAAAAGCTCCCGGAATGGCTGCGGGTCGGACGGTCCATGATGCGGCGCCCCATCAGGCTCGCCGTCAGGTCAACCATCAGAGTCGCGGTGCGGCCGCGCTCGTCCAGAAAGGGATTCAACTCGACAAGGTCCAGACTGGAGACGAGGCCGCTGTCGGACAGCATCTCCATCACCAGATGCGCCTCGCGGAACGTCGCGCCGCCGGGGACCGTGGTGCCGACTGCCGGCGCGATTGATGGGTCGAGGAAGTCGACGTCGAGACTGACATGCAGCAGCCCGYCTTCCKCYGMYACRCGCGCCAGGAAGGCGCGYAGCAGCGGCGCGATGCCRTRCTCGTCGATGGCGCGCATGTCGTGCACRGTCACGCCCGCCTGRTTGAGCGCGCTGCGCTCGGCCGGGTCGACACTGCGCAGCCCCATGGTGCAGATACGCTTGGGGTCGACCGCTGCCGGCAGATCCGGAAAATAGCCGCTGAAACCCGGCTGGCCGCTGGCGTARGCGAGCGGRACACCGTGCAGATTGCCGCTGGCGGTGGWGTCGAGCGTGTGRAAGTCCGGATGSGCGTCGAGCCACARYACGAACAGYGGGCGCCYGGCYTCWGCGGCGCGGCGGGCGAGGCCCGACACGGTTCCSGCYGAGATCGAATGGTCGCCGCCGAGAAAGATCGGCATGGCGTCCTCGCTCGCCGCGTAGGCGGCCGCGGCAATGGCGGATGTCCAGGCCGATATCTCGGGCAGGGCCTTCAGCGCCAGATTGCCATGCACAAGGCGCCTTGCTGGAAGCGGCTGAACGGCGCCCATGTCCTCGACATCGTGGCCGAGGCCTGACAGCACATCGGCAAGTCCGGCGGTCCTAAGCGCACTCGGCCCCATTTCGCATCCCATCCTGCCTGCGCCGTCCTGCACCGGCGCCCCGACGATTCTGCAACGCATTCTTTTTCCCGCGGCCCAAGTTCGAATGAGCGCGAGAAGATCATGGCGAGCCGGCGATATGAACAGGCAGAATTGGCAATTCGAAAAGCATCGTTTATCGTAATGGCAGCGAAATTGATCAAAATGGTAACCCGTCATGGATGCACTGGACGAACGGCTCGTGACCTTGCTCCGGCATGACGCGCGGCGCAGCGTGTCGGATCTCGCCGTCGATCTCGGCGTCTCGCGTGCCACGGTCAGGGCGCGTATGGAGCGGCTCGAACGGTCCGGCGAGATCATCGGCTACACTGTGGTGCTGCGCGCCGACGCGGTCGATCAGCGCATTCGCGGTATCATGCTCATCGAAATTGAGGGCCATGCCGCCGACCGCGTGGTCCGGGCGCTGGGTGGCTTCCCTGAAGTCTCGACCATCCATACCACCAATGGTCGATGGGATCTGGTGGTTGAACTCGGCACGGCCTCGCTGACTGATTTCGATGCGGTGCTACGGCGCATCCGCCTCATAGCCGGCATAACGGGCAGCGAAACCAGTCTACTGCTGGCGACGCCACGCACGACGCGAGCACGACTGACCTAGCTCTTGCGACGAGCAGAAGGATCGATGGTCTGGTCGCCCTTAGTGTCGCTTTACCATCCGCTAAAACAGCCCTGCTGCACCAAAGACGGTTCACCCGCGCTGCTCCTTTTCGGGCGCTGCCTGCCGACGGAAATTACCTCACCCAGGAGGTTGTTCGCCGGAGCATCCGGAACCCGGCATGAGGATGAAGCCAGGGCTGCCCAGGTGGGTGAGCCGCGTCATCAACGGCTTTGCGCGAACTGTCCGCATTCGTCAACGTGAACTCGGCGCGGCTTGTCAGGCGGCCAAAGGGGGAGATAGAAGCGACTGCGTGCCTGGATTGCGCTTCGCAGGACTGGCCTGTCCCGGATGGCGGCCCTGGCGGTTTCGAGGCAGGCGGCAATGTCCATGGGGCTGCAGCAGCATGACGGTTCGTTACGCGTTCTTCGAAGGCACCATCCACCCGGGTCGGGAGGCCGAGTTCAGGAGCATCGTCCAGGAGCGCCTCATTCCGCTCTGGACGACGTTTCCGGGATGCCAGAACGTTACGGTCTCGTTCGAAGTCGAGCATGACGACGGAGTGCCGTCCTGCCCCATGGTTCTCTCGTTCCATTATCCGGATCTGGAGACCCTGCGCAKGTCGCTGCAGTCGGAGGTTCGAACCGTTAGCCGAGGCGTCACTGCCGAGTTGTTGAAGCTGTTCGATGGCCGGATACGCCACCATATTTGCGAKCCTGCGGAAGGGGCCGGTGCCCAGCATGCCTTCGAGGGCGTCGCCAGTCTTGCAATCTGACTTGGGTCGGCTGCCGTTGCGCCAAGTCAGCCGGCGATAGACCAGTCGATGCCGCTCGAGCCTATCAGCCGGGCGAGGTTTTCGCGCTGCTGTGCCATGTGATCGAGGATGATGACCAGCCGGGAATTGTGGTCTTCCGTTGGCCAGGCCGCCAGCGTTTCGGCGGGGTAAAAGGCATCGTGGACCCCGTGCACGACCACCGGCAGGTCCGACCCCACCACGTTGAGGATGCCCTTGAAGCGCAAAAGGGATGGCGCGAACTCGCCAACGAGGCCGGATAGGAAGGCGGTAAGTGCGGCCCAGGCGACCGGATCCCGGGCCTCGAGCGACAGGGTGCCGATGCCGTTGTGCGCATGGGGCGCATGGCGAAGCCGGTCGGGAACGCCGTCGACATCGGCCCACGCTCCGAAGTCTTTCTTGCGGTCATCGTCGGCAATCATGAGACGCTTTGCGTCCACGACACCTGACGTCACGGCGATGACTGGTGCGTGTGGATTGAGTCCCGAGACTTCAGCGCGAACGGCCGCTGTTGTCGTCTCGCTCGCGAGGTCGGTTTTCGTCAGGACGACGAGATCGGCCACAGCGATTTGCTGGCGGGCCTCCTCACGGGTATGGGTCTGGTGCAAGGCGTGCTGGGCATCGACCGTCGCGACCACCGAAGACAGCGGGAAATCGCCGGCAACCAGCGGATTCGTCGCAAGCTCGCGCAAGATCGGCCCGGGCACAGCCAGTCCGGTTGTCTCAATCAACACGCGCCGCAGGTCCAGGCGATCGTCGCCAACCCAACGGCGGCGCAAGGCGTTGAGGCTTTGCGGCAGGTCGGCGCGCATGGTGCAGCACAGGCAGCCGCTGCGCATCAGCACCGTTTCGCCATCGATCCTTTCGATCAGGTGATGATCGATCCCGATCTCGCCAATCTCGTTGATGAACACGGCAGTGCCGCGCATGGCCGGGTCAAGGAGAATGTGCCGAAGCAGGGTCGTCTTGCCGCTGCCGAGCATGCCGGTCAGCAGTGTGACGGGCCAGCGCGGAGGTCCGTCCGGTTCGCTGCTCACGTGGCCCGAATGACGAGGCGCGGTGGCAAAATGATCCGTTCGGGCATTGCCGTCGGATGGGCGATGCGTTGCAGCAGGCGGTGGGCGGCCACCTCTCCGATATGGCTGGTACCGACCGCGATTGTGGTCAAAGGCGGCTGGCTGATTGCCGATTCCGCGACATTGTCGAACCCGATCACCGCCACGTCGCGGCCCGGCTCAAGGTTGAGACGGTAAAGCGCGCTGAGGGCGCCATGGGCAATGACGTCGTTGTGGCAGAGTAGCGCCGTCGGCCGGTTCGGACCGGCCAGCAGCGCCATGACCCTCTCGGCAGCTTCAACGCGAAGGGACGGGCAGGGCATGACATGGGCTGGATTCAGCCCGTGCCGTCGCAGGGCGCCGGTGAAGCCAGCCAAGCGCTCCGCCGAAGCCGAGGTCTGCCGGTCCGCGCCAATGAAGGCTATCCTGGTATGCCCGCGCTCGATGAGATGCTCGGTCGCGAGTTCCGTCCCAAGCCGATAGTCGGCGCCGACATAGTCCGTGGCAGTGCCGGCCACCTGCCTGAGAATCTGCACCACCGGTACACGCGAGCGCTGCAACTCCTCGATGACCTTGCGGTCCGTTCCCTCGGCGGGGCTGAGGATGATGCCGTCAGCGCCCTGTTCGCGCATGCGCTGGATGAAACGCGATTGTCGCTCGGTGCTGTCATTGGTGTTCGCAAGGAAGGTCAGCAGCCCTGCTTCCTCGAGCACGCGCTCGATGCCGGCAGTGAGTTCGGCGTAAAAGGGATTGGTGATTTCCGCAACGACCAGCCCCACCGTCTGCGAGCGCCCTGAACGCATCGAGGCCGCGCCGCGATTGTAGACGTAGCCGAGTTCGGCAATCGCCTCGAGCACCCGCACCCGCGTCACTTCCGCCACCAGCGGGCTCTCGCGAAGCACCAGCGACACGGTCGAGCGCGATACGTCGGCGAAATCAGCGATGTCGCTGAGGGTCACGCGCTGGTCAGCGCTGGCGGATGGCGGGAGGCGGCCATCCATCTGATTCTTCTTGGATCGATCCATAAATTTTTATCGCACAAGGTCAAGATTGGATCAATAGGTCCCAGTTCGTTTGGGGTCAAGCTTTTAGATCGATGCAAAAGTTGTTGCATCCTGCCTGAGGATTTGCAATTGTCGTGCCGGTACCACCCGCGGGATCGGTTCGCCGAGGTGAGGTGGTGTTCAATGGGATGGAGAACGAAATGAACAAGCGCTTTGGACGAGGCGGTCCGGCACTGCGGTGGGGAGGGGTTGCCCTCCTGGCGCTGCAGGCGGCGGGATTCGCCAGCCTGGCTCATGCCGATGACGCCGTGGCGAATGCAAAGGCGGCGGTCGCCAAATATGCCGGCCCGCAGACCACCTGGGAGGGACCGACCAGTGCGCCCGCTCCCGCCAAAGGTATGAAACTGGTTTTCCTGTCGGGTGACGAGCAGAACGACATCTCGCACCTCTATGGTCAGTTCATGAAGGAAGCCGGAACCAAGCTCGGCTGGGACGTGACGGTCATCGACGGCAAGGGCAGCCCGACCTCCTGGCTCTCCGGCTTCAACCAGGCAATCGCGCTGAAGCCCAACGGCATCGCGATCTTCGCCGACGCCGCGAGCCTCAAGGATCCGATTGCCGCTGCCAACAAGGCCGGCATCACGGTGATCGGCATGCATGCCGCATCGCTGCCAGGACCGCAGCCCGATCTCGGACTGTTCGTGAACATCCAGGAAGACCCGCGCGAGATTGGCGCCGCCGAAGCCGACTGGGCGATCGCCGACAGCGACGGGAAGGCCAAGGTCGTCGTGCTGACCCATAACGAGTACCAGATCGCCGAGACCAAATCGAAGGCGACGCGCGACCAGGTCGCCAAGTGCACGACCTGTCAGGTCGTCGAATATGCGAACTCGCCGGCCTCCGAGGCGGCTCAGCGCATGCCGCAGTTGACCACCAGCTGGATCCAGCGTTTCGGGACGCCGCTCTACATCACCTCCGTCGGCGACAACGACTTCGACTTCGCCGTGCCGGTGCTGCGCACGGGCGGGCTCAAGCCGGCTGACGTCAAATTGATCGGCGCGGACGGCAACCGGTCGGCCTATGACCGCATCCGCAAAGGCAATTTCCAGACCGTGACGGTTTCCGAGCCAATCGAGTTGCAGGCCTATCAGGCGGTCGACGAGTTCAACCGCGCCTTCAACAAGCAGGCGCCGAGCGGTTTCGTGCAGCCGCCCTATCTGGTGACGCCGCAAAACGTCGACAAGGAAGGCGGCGAMAAGAACAACTTCGTGCCGTCAAATGGCTACAAGGAACACTACCTGAGCAATTGGGGTGTCAAGTAGACTGCTTCGCAACGACAAGCGCGGCGTCGTTCCTTCGGACGACGCCGCGTATTTCTGCAGGCGCGGACCACGGGTTCGCGCGGCCAGCTTGAGTACCGCCCATGCCGTTTGAGCCATCCTCGCCACACCGGGGCGACGAACCGGTGCTTTCAATCACCGGTCTTTCGAAGGCGTTTACCGGAACGCTCGCGCTCGACAATGTCGACTTCGACCTGCGGCGTGGAGAGATACATGCTCTGCTTGGCCAGAACGGCGCCGGCAAGTCGACGCTGATCAAGATCCTTGCCGGTGTTTATCCGGCGCTCGCTGGCGACATCCGTGTCGCAGGCCGCCTGGCCGACCCGATCACCGAGCGGCTGCCGATCAACTTCATCCACCAGGACCTCGGGCTCGTGGACAGCATGAGCGTCGGCGAGAATGTCGCGATCGCCGCCGGCTATTCCCGCCGTCGCGGTTTGATCGACTGGCGTGAAACCGATCGCGCCGCGCGCCGGGCGCTGATGGCAATGGCCAGCGACATCGATCCCGAGGCTCGCGTCGGAACGCTGACGGCCGCCGAAAAGTCGATCGTGGCGATCGCCCGCGCGCTTGCCACGCGCTGCGATATTCTGGTGCTCGACGAGCCGACCGCGTCCCTGCCGGAGGCCGATGTCGGCCGTCTGTTCGAGGCGCTTGCCCGCCTCAAGGCGAACGGGCTCGGCATCATCTACGTTTCGCACCGCCTGGATGAAGTGTTTCGCATCGCCGACCGGGTGACGGTGCTGCGCGACGGGCGCAAGGTCGCGACTGCCGACGTCAGAGATACCGTGCCCGCCCGGCTGGTCGCGATGATCGTCGGGCGGGAGCTTGGCGAGACCGAACTCGTGCCGCCGCCGGCGTCCGTGCGGCCGTTGCTCACGGTGTCGGAGCTGCAGTCGGGACCTGCCGGACCCGTGAGTTTCTCGGTGCCGGCCGGTGAGACGCTCGGGCTGGTCGGCCTGCGCGGTGCGGGCCATGACACCATCGCCCGCGCTCTGTTCGGCGATCGCCCGATCGATGGCGGGACAGTGACCCTGGGTGATCGCCAAATCGCGCCGGCCACCGCGGAGCAGGCAATGGCGGCCGGCATCGGGTTCATCTCGAGCAAGCGGGGCGAGGAGAGCATGGCCGCCTCGCTCAGCGTGCGCGAAAACCTCTACCTCAACCCGACCTTGACGGGGACAAAGCCCTCGGGCTGGATCGATCCGGCGGCAGAGCGCGCCCGTGCCGCAGGCGTTGTCGCTCGCTACTCGATCCGCCCCTCCGACCCGGAACGGGCCATAGCGACGCTGAGTGGCGGCAACCAGCAGAAAGTCATCGTTGCCCGCTGGCTCGAGGGTGCCGTCGATCTGCTCATCCTCGAAGAACCCACGACAGGCGTCGACGTCGGCTCGAAGGCCGAAATCTATGCCCTGATGCAGAGGTCACTCGCCAAAGGCATGGCTGTGCTTTTGGTCTCGTCGGATTTCGAGGAAGTGGCCAAGGTGTGTCACCGGGCGCTCGTGTTCAATCGCGGTAGAGTGGCGGCCGAAATACCCCGCGACCAGTTGACTGTGTCACGCCTGACGGCGCTGGCGGCCGGCGCCGAAACTTTTGAGGTCACAGCATGACTGCACAACTTTCGCAGCGCGGAACCGCGATGGCGCGGGCGACCCGGTTCGTTTCCGTCTGGGGTCTCCTGATTGTCCTCGTCGCGCTTATCGCCCTGTTCTCGGCGCTCAAGCCCGACACCTTCCTCACCTATTTCAACTTCCAGGCGCTCGCCGGCAGCAAATCGATCCAGGCCATCGTGGCGCTCGCCGCGATGATCCCCATCGCCGCCAATCGCTTCGACCTGTCGGTCGCCTTCGTCCTTGGCATCGCCCAGGTGCTGGCGATCGGCCTCCAAGGCATGGGCATACCTTGGCCGGTGGTCGTGGTGCTGATCCTGGCGCTCGGGGCGCTGGTGGGCCTGATCAACGGCTTGTTGGTCACCGTGGTCGGCATCGACAGCTTCATCGCCACGCTGGGTACAGGGACGGTCCTGCTCGGCATCAACCAGTGGTACACCGGCGGCCAGCAGGTGCTGGCCAACCTGCCCGATTCCTTCCTTGCCCTGTCCAGCGTGGTCTACGGCGTGCCGCTGCCGGCGGTCTACGTCCTGGTCATCACCATCGTTCTCTGGGTCGTGCTCGAATTCCTGCCTGTCGGCCGCTTCGTCTATGTGCTCGGCATAAATCCGCGTGCCGCCCAGCTCAACGGCATCTCGGAAAAGAAGTACGTCACCGGAGCGCTGGTCGCTGCCGGCGTGCTCTCGGCATTCGCCGGCATTGTGCTGCAGTCGCAATTGCAGGTCGGCCAGAGTTCGGTCGGCCAGGAGTACCTGCTTCCCGCCTTCACCGCCGCGCTGCTGGGCGCTACGGCCATCAAGCCCGGACGGGTCAATGTCTGGGGTACCGTGCTGGCCGTGGCGGTGCTCGCCGTCACTGTCGCCGGCCTCAATCAACTGGGAGCGCCATTCTTCGTGGAATCGCTGTTCAACGGCGCAACCCTGATCATCGCGGTGGGCCTGGCCGTAACCGMCAGCAAGCGTCGGACCGTGGCGGGCACCGCCGCCGACGCCGCGGCGCGCAGCAGCGCCAGTGTGCCGGCCACGCCTGCCGAGGGAGTAAGCAAATGACCGGCAAATCATCCGACGAACCCGCCGACGCCAGTCCCGCGCTCGGTGCGAACTGGTACCCTTCTCGCTGGGGGGCGAACGACCAGCGCGGCAACGGCAATCTGCAGGGACCGCACAAGGTGATGCAAGCGCTCGCCTTGGCCAGGACCGGAGCGATCGTTTCCCTCGGTCATCGCTATGATGCCCAGATTCCGCTGGCGCCGGGGCGCATCTTTGGCCTGCGCATGCCCGGTGGGCCGACCGGTGG
>NZ_JBFUGJ010000145.1:0-14392 GCF_056402975.1 Mesorhizobium sp. P3_A9
CCATGGTTTCGCAGATCAAGCGCGGCGTGCTCGACTTCATCGGCGGCGCGCGGCCGTCGATCGCCGACCCCTTCCTGCCGGCCAAGATCCGCGAGGGCCGCGAGGCCGAGATCCGCGAATGCATCGGCTGCAACATCTGCATTTCCAGCTGGCATGATGGCGTGCCGGTGCGCTGCACCCAGAACCCGACCGCCGGCGAGGAATGGCGGCGCGGCTGGCATCCCGAGCGTGTCGAGCGCACTGATGCACCAGAACGCATCCTGATTGTCGGCGGCGGGCCGGCGGGACTCGAATGCGCCCTGACGCTCGGCCGACGCGGCCATGAGGTGACGCTCGCCGACAGCAGCCGCAACTTCGGCGGAAGGCTGACCTTCGAAAAGACACTGCCCGGCCTCTCGGCCTGGAACCGCGTTGTCGAGTATCGCCTCAGCCGCCTCGGCGAAATGAGCAACGTCTCGCTCTATCCGGAGAGTGTTTTGGGCGCGGACGAGATCATCGACCTCGCGCCGGAGCGCGTGGTGCTGGCAACCGGCGCGCGCTGGACCAGCATGCTCTATTCCTCGCTGGAGATACCGGTCGGCACGCTCGACCACCCCAATGTCTTCACGCCCGACGACATCGCCGCAGGCCGGCTCCCGCAGGGGCCGACGCTGGTCTTCGATTTCGACAATTACTACATGGGCGGCGTCCTCACCGAGCATCTGGCGGCGCATGGCATTTCGGTCAGTTATGTGACGCCTGCAGGCCAGGCCTCCGCCTGGACGATCATGACCAACGAATTGCCGCTGGTGCATCGCGCGCTGGCACGGCGCAAGGTGCCGGTGACGACGCTGCATCTGCTGAAATCCTTCGACGGCGAGACGGCGACGCTGGCGCATCTGTTCACCGGCGAGGAAACCCTCATCGCCTGCCGCTCGGTGCTGATCGTCGGGCTGCGCTTGCCGCGCAACGAGTTGTTCGAGACGCTGACGGAACGCACCAACGATCTTGCGGCCGCCGGCATCAAAAGTGTCGACCGCATCGGCGACACGCTGGCCCCCGGCGCCATCGCCCATGCCGTGCACAGCGGTCACAAGCTTGCTCAGGAGATTGGCGCAAAACGACGCTCGCAGCCCTACCGCCGCGATACGCCGATCGTCGATGCGGTGGCGGATTTCGATATGCGCACGGCAGCCGAATAGGAGGACGCATGGAACGCACCGCCGCACGTCGCAGACCCGGCCGCCCGCAGCGCGAGATCGGTGGCATCGAGCAGCGGCCGTGGAAACAGCTGACGCGCCCCTATGCGCCGATCGAGATCCTGTCGGCCGACCAGGTCCAGACGATCCACGAA
Organism: Mesorhizobium sp. P3_A9; assembly: GCF_056402975.1. Taxonomy (NCBI): domain Bacteria; kingdom Pseudomonadati; phylum Pseudomonadota; class Alphaproteobacteria; order Hyphomicrobiales; family Phyllobacteriaceae; genus Mesorhizobium; species Mesorhizobium sp. P3_A9. The sequence continues at coordinate 1,334 of NZ_JBFUGJ010000145.1, forward strand.
ATGGGCCTGACCATTCTCGAGGAGATCGGCATGCGCGTGCTGCAGCCGCAGGCGCGGCAGTTCTATCGCGCCGCCGGCTGCGATGTCGACGAAGGCGAGATGCGGGTGCGCTTCGACCGCGCCATGGTAATGGAGCGCGTCGCCATGGCGCCGTCATCGTTCGAATTGCGCGCTCGTAATCCTGAAAAGAACGTCAAGGTCGGCGGGCGGCACTGCATCCTGTCGTCGGTGGGCGGGCCGGCCTATGTCATGGACAATGATCGCGGCCGCCGCCCCGGCACCTATGCCGAGATGTGCGATTATTTGAAGCTCATCCAATCGTTCAACGTGCTGCACCAGGAAGGCGGCGGCCCGTTCGAGCCGCTGGACCTGCACCAGAACACCCGCCATCTCGACCTCTACTATGCCGAGATCACCTTGCTCGACAAGAACTGGCAGCCGCAGACGCTTGGCCGTGGACGCGCCACCGACGCGCTGGAGATGGTGGCGATTTCGCTCGGCACGACGCGCGAGAAGCTGGCCCAGGAGATGCCTGTCTTCACCGGCATCATCAACACCAACTCGCCGCTGCAGCTCGACGAGCCGATGGCCGAAGGGCTGATCACATTGGCCGAGCACGGCCAGGTCAATATCATCACGCCGTTCACTCTGGCCGGCGCGATGAGCCCCGTCACGCTTGCCGGTGCACTGTCGCAGCAGCATGCCGAGGCGCTGGCCGGCATCGTGCTGACCCAGATCGTACGCCCCGGCGTGCCGGTGATGTATGGCGGCTTCACCTCCAATGTCGACATGAAGACCGGCGCGCCGGCCTTCGGCACGCCCGAATACACGCAGGCGGCCCAGATCACCGGGCAGCTGTGCCGGCTGATCGGCGTGCCGTTCCGCTCCAGCAATGTCACCGCCGCCAATTCGGTCGACGCGCAGGCCGCCTATGAAAGCGCCATGTCGCTGTGGGGCTGCCTGATGGGCGGCGCCAATCTCGTGCTGCATGCCGCCGGCTGGCTCGGCGGTGGGCTCACCGCATCGTTCGAGAAACTGGTGATCGATGCCGAGATGCTGCAGATGATGTCGGCCTATTTCGACCCGCCGGTGGTCGATATCGACACGCTGGCGCTGGAAGCGGTGCGCGAGGTCGGCCCGGCCGGGCATTTCTTCGCCGCGGCACACACCATGCAGCGCTACGAGCGTGCCTTCTATTCGCCGATGGTGTCCAACTGGGACAATTACGACACCTGGATGGAGCGCGGCCAGATCACCGCGCGCGAGCGCGCCAACGTCGTGTGGAAGCGCATGGTCGCCGAATACGAACAGCCGCCTATCGACTCCGGCATCGACGAGGCGCTGCGCGACTATATGGAGCGGCGGAAACGTGAGGGTGGCTCGCCGCTGAATTGAGTTTTTGGTGCAATTGGTGGCAGCTCAGATGCCAAGATTCCGAACACGATTCGTCAACATCTGAAGGAGGCGCTTGGTCTCAGACATTTGCGTTATGGTAAGATGCAGGCGGCTTCCGTCCTGTGCGATGCAAACAACTGAAGCCTCTACGTCACTCCATGGATCAGCCGATGCCGACGTAAGGCCGTGCGCCAGACAATTCCGGATCGACCCGGCTTCCGTGATATCGGCAAACAACTGGGCCAGTCGCGGGTCAGTATGATCGGTCGCCTGTTCTGCCGCTTTGCGCCATTGGGAAAGAACTGGGGCCTTCGTCGGTGGCTTGGCTCTGGGGTGGATCACAGCGAGGCGCTCACGCATGGCGGTTTCCAGAAAGCCCCATAGCAGCAGAACTTCGCCGACCGCCGCCATTAGATCCGTCATATTTGGTCCAAGGGTTTGCTGCTCTGCCTTGACTATCGACCGATCATCCTCGGCATCACGATCGAGTTCACAATCGGAGAAGTTATTGCCACACTTCGGACAGGAGGATCTTGAAATCACGGCAGCGACCTTCCCATAAAGTGATGCTAAGACTCGCGCAGCGGCCCCACCTGCCCTTCAAGCATCTCGAACCCCGCCGCCTCCGCGCCCTGCGGCGTCACCACGCTTTCATCGAGACACCATTCGAGCCACAGCCCGTCGACCAAGGCGATGAAATTGCGCGCCAGCGCCGGAGCATCGACTTGCCTTCCGCGCGGCACTGCGACAGCCGCGATGTCTTCGGCAAGCTCCGCCCGGTAGGCGTCGTAGAGCTCGCGATGCGCCGCCTTGAGGCGCGGGTTGACGGCGATCTCGCCCCACAGCGACAGCCAGATCAGCAGGTTCTCGCGGCTGAAATACTCCGGCGAGAAGTTGGAGTGCACCAGGGCGGCAAGTGCGGCCTGCGGCGACCAATCGGAAGTCTCGGCGCGACGGCGCTTGGCTTCGGCGATCTGGTTGTTGACGCTGGCATAGAGCGAGGATTTGTAGACCTCGACCAGCAGCCCGTCGAGGCTTTCGAAATGGTGGTTGATGAGGCCCCGCGAGACGCCGGCCTCCTTGCAGATGCGATCGATGGTGAAGGCGCCGATGCCGCCGACCGACAGGCAGCGCGTCGCCGCCTCGATCAGCATGGAGCGACGCACATCAGCCTGTTCGCGGCTGAAGCGCGGCGGCGATTTCTTGGCGCCGCGCTTGCGTTTTTCAGGGGCTGGTCCTGTGTCCGTCATGACTCCAGCTAAACGATCGTGGCTTTTCTGTCCACGGAAGGGATCACGCCTTCTTCTTGAACAGCACCGGATTGGGGTGGCCGTCTGGATAAATAACCGGGTCGAAAGCGGTCTTGTGGATGGCGACCAGCGGCTGGTGGCAGATGAAGACGAAACCGCCGGACTGCTCCATCAGATCCTCCATGCGGTTGGACAAGGCAATGCGCTTGGCCTCGTCGCTTTCCGCCACCAATTGCTGATAGCTGGTCTCGAACTCGGCGCTGTCGAAGCCGGACCAGTTGTAGGCGCCGATCTGGTCGGGACGGAACCAGACCAGGTTTTCGGACGGATCGATGCCACCGGCGAAATCCATCAACGCCAGATCGATGTTCTTGTAGCCATCGCCCTGCGTCTTATCGCCGACGCCCCAGAAGGCGGCCTCATCATAAGGCTGGATCTCGACCTTGATGCCGGCCTGTTCAAGACTGGCCTGGATGATCTGCGCGGTCGCGGTGCGGATGGAATCGTTCATCACCGTCAGGGTCAATGACAGGTCGCTGACGCCGGCCTCTTTGAGCAGCGCTGCGGACTTCTCATAGTCGACTGCTGCGATCAGATTGCTGGCGCGCGCGAATTTGGTGCCGGGCTGGACGACACCGGTCGAGCGTTTGGTCAGGTCGTCATAGACGCCGGTGAGGACCTGCCCGACATCGACGCCATACTGCACCGCCTGGCGGACCTTTGGATCCTTGAGCCGCGGGCTCAGCATGTTGATCGTCAGCCAGACATAGCGCGTCGATTGCGCCTCGATCAGCGTCGTATCGGCGGGTGGGCTCGCCTTGACCGCCTTGGTCGCCGAAATGGCGATCTTGGTGTAGTCGAAAGCGTCGGCCTCGTAGGCGAGCTGGGCAGCCTGATCGTCCGACACGACATAGATCTCGACCTTGCCGAAATCCGGCTTCGGTCCCGGCCAGTCCGGGTTGGCGGTCAGCGTCACCTTCTGCTTCTGCTGCCAGTCCGAGAAGAGATAGGGTCCGCAGGTCGCCGGCGGCTGTGTGGTGAACTTGCCGCCCGCCTTCTCCGTGCCGGCACGGCTGATGATGTGGCCGCCATAGTAAGGCAGGCTGGTGACGAAGATCGGCTGGTAGGGCTCTTTCAGGTGGATGATGCCGGATCTGGCATCGACAACCTCGACGCGATCGAGTTTTTCGAACTGGTAGGCCCACGGCGATGCCAGAGCCTTGTCGGCGATGCGCTCGAACGAGAATTTCACGTCATCAGCGGTGACCGCTCCGAAACCGCCAGACCATTTCAGCCCGTCGATCAGGGTGAAGGCGATGGTCTTCGGGTCCTTCTGCTCGAGCTTTTCCGCCCCCCACAACGACCAGGGAGAACCCTTGCGGATATCGCCGAAATGGTTCAGCGAGACATAGATGCCGCGCATCATGACATCCTCGATGCCGCCATTCATGAAGGCGGGATCGAGGCACTGAAGATCGCCTTCCATGCGGATGCGCAACGTGTCGCCGGCGGCCGACCAGGCAAAGCCTGGCTTCATCGCCATGCCGGCGCCGAGCACGCCAGCCGCCTTCAGGAATGCACGTCTGTCCATGGTCCATTGTGTCATGTCAGTTTCCCCTTTGGTTTGCGGAAGCGCGTGAAAAGGCTTCCCGTTCTTGCCCGCCTGTCTCAAGCGGGAAATGGCAGCGCACCATCCGATCGGCGCCCATCGGCCGATAGGCCGGCGCCTCGGTCTTGCAACGGTCGCGTGCGATCGGGCAGCGCGTGTGGAACTCGCAGCCTGAGGGACGCCGGAACACGCTCGGTATCTCGCCGGTGACGGCGGGGTTCTGGCTGCGCCGGCGCGGATCGGGGACCGGCTCGGACTGGATGAGCGTCGCGGTATAGGGATGCATCGGTGCCGAAAACACGTCCTGCGTCGGTCCGGTCTCGACCAGCCGGCCGAGATACATGATCGCCAGCCGGTCGCTGACATGGCGGATCATGGCGAGGTTGTGGGTGACGATCATGGCGGCGAAACCGAGTTCGCGCCTGAGCTCGCCGATCAGGTTGAGCACATCGCCCTGCACCGAGACATCGAGGCCGGCGGTCGGCTCGTCGGCGAGCAGCAGATGCGGCTTCATCGCCAGAGCGCGGGCAACGCCGACACGGCGCGCCTGACCACCCGACAGCTCATGCGGGAAACGGTCGACGAAGGACGCGGGCAACCCGACCAGCGCCAGCAGTGCCTTGGCGGCAGCGCGGCGATCCGGCATCGGCAACCGTTGAATGATCTGCGGTTCGGTCAGCAGCGTGCCGATGCGCAGGCGCGGGCTGAGCGAGGCGACCGGGTCCTGGAACATCATCGCCGAGCGCCGCCGCATAGCGCGGAAATCGGCGGGCGTCGCCACGTCCCTGCCCTCGAAGACGATACGACCGGCGCCCGCTCGTATGAGGCCCAGGATGGTGCGCGCAAGCGTCGTCTTCCCGGAACCGGATTCGCCGACCAGCCCAAGCGTCTCGCCCGGCATCAGCGACAGCGTCACGCCGTCAATGACGTTGAAGCCCGGCAGCGGGAACGGATTGATCAGCCGGTTGAGCAAGCCGCCCCTGGTGAAGCTCACGGAGAGGCCCTCGACGGCGAGCAACGGGCTCATGGCGTCACCGCGTGGCAGCGCGCGACATGGGCCGCGGCGAGCTTGACCAGTGGTGGCGCGATGGAACCACACGGCGCGAAGGCGCGGTCGCAGCGCGGTGCGTAGACGCATCCGATCGGCGGCTGGGTCAGGTTGGGCAGTGATCCCGGAATGGTCGGCAGCCTGTCCAGCCTTTCGTGGAAACGGGCGGGATCGCAGGCGAGCAGCGCTTGCGTGTAGGGATGCTGGGCATCGTGAAAAATCGCGTCGACCTCGCCGCCCTCGACCACCTCGCCGGCATACATGACATAGACGCGGTCGCAGAGCTCGGCGATGACGCCGAGATGATGCGAGACGACGATGATGATGCCGTTGTAGTCGCGCCGGAGTTCGCGCAGCAGATGAATGATCTGCGCCTCCATGGTGACGTCGAGCGCTGTGGTCGGCTCGTCGGCGATGAGCAGGCCGGGATCGGTCAGCAAGGCGGCGGCAATGGCGACGCGCTGGCGCATGCCGCCGGACAGTTCGTGCGGATAGCTCTGCATGCGCCGTTCGGCGTCCGCGATGCCGACCCGGCCGAGCATGGCGGCGATGCGCGCCCGCTTCTGCGCCCGGCCAAGATCCTTGCGGTGGTGCTGGAAGTCGACGAGCTGGTCGCCGATGGTCAGCACCGGATTGAACGCCGTCATCGGATCCTGGCTGACCAGCGCGATCTCGTCACCGCGCAGCAGGCGCTGATGGTGCGCGTCGAGCTTCGCCAGGTCGACGCCATTGTAGTGGATCGACCCGTCGACGCGGGCGTTCGCCGGCAAGAGATTGGCCAGAGCAGTGACCAGCGTGGACTTGCCGCAACCGCTCTCGCCGACAATGCCGATGACCTCGCCGGGATGCGCCTCGATGTCGACATGGCGTAGCGCGTGCACCGCGCCATGCGGCGTCTCGTAGCGGACGCTGAGATCGCTGGCGGCGAGCGAGCCGGTCATGCCGGCCTCCGCAATTGCAGGCGCGGATCGAGATAGTCGCGCAGGCCTTCGCCGAGGAAGGTGAAGCCGAGCGTCGCCAGCACCAATGGCAGCCCGCCGAAGATGACCATGAAGGGAGCGGCGCGGATCGAGGTGTAGCCGTCATAAAGGATCGAGCCCCAGGACGGCGTCGGCGGCCGCACACCCAGGCCGAGGAAACTCAAACCGGCCTCGACCATGATGACGACCGGAATGTCCATCGACAGAAGGATGATCAGCGGTCCCACCACATTGGGCAGAAGGTGGATGAAGATGATGCGCGCGGCACTGGCATCGATCAGCCGTTCGGCGAGGATATAGTCGCTGTTCTTCAGCGCCAACGTCTGCGCCCGGATCAGCCGGGCATAGCTTGGAAACGAGGTCGCGGCGATGACGATGATCAGCGTGCCGGTGCCGGCGCCGAGCACGGTGATGATGGCGAGCGCGAACATGATCATCGGCAGCGAGTTCAGGCTGTCGAACGTCAGCACCAGGATGGCATCCAGCCAGCGCGGGCCGTAGCCGGCGATCAGCCCGAGCAGCAGGCCGATGGCGCCGGCGATGGCCACCGACACAATGGCGATCGTCAGCGCCGTGCGCGCGCCGTAGATGACCCGCGACAGCAGATCGCGGCCGAGATGATCGGTGCCGAACCAATGCTCCACCGATGGCGGCTGCAGCTTGTGCAACACGTCGATCTTGACCGGCGAATAGGGCGCCAGCCATGGCGCAAAGACGGCGGTGACGAGGAAGCCGGTGACCAGGATCAGCGCCACGCAGGTGAACGGATCGGCAAGCAATGCGCGCAGCAGCGGAAACCGTTGTCGGCCCGGAACGGACAACGAGGCATCAGCCACGGAAGACATCGCGCACCCTCGGATCGAGCCGCGCGATCAAAAGATCGGCGGCAATGGTGATGGAGACGTAAATGGCGGTCATGATCAGCACCGTGCCCATAACGACCGGATAGTTGCGGGTGTTGACGGCGTCGGTGATCAGCTTGCCGATACCGGGCCGGGCGAACACTGCCTCGACGAAGACGGCGCTGGACAGGATGCTGCCAAGCCCGACGGCGACCAGCGAGATGGTCGGGATGATGGCGATGCGCAGCGCGTATTTGGAGACGATCTTCCACTCAGGCAGACCAAACGATCGCGCGGTGCGGATGTGCGGTTCGCCCATCACCTCCATCATCGAGGCGCGCACCATGCGGGCGATGTAACCGATCCAGCCGAGCGCGATCGCCGCCGCCGGCATGACCAGCGCCTTGGCCTGGCTGACGAAGTCGCCAGCCTCGCCGGCGCCGATGGCCGGCAGCCAGCGCAACGTGACGGCAAACAGCAGCAGCGAATAGATGGCGACGACGAAGGACGGCACGGCAATGACACCGACCGAGAGCACGCCGATGACGGCATCGGCCGCCGTACCGCGCCGCATCACCGACAGGCAGCCGAGCGGCACGCCGATAAGGAGCGCGACGGTAAGCGCCGTCAGCCCGAGGATCAGCGTGTTCGGCAGCGCTTCCAGCACCAGTGTGGAAACGGGCCGGTTCGACCACACGTCATAACCGAGATTGCCGGTGAGCGCGTTTCGGAAGAATTCGATGATCTGCCACCAGACCGGCTGGTCGAGGCCCATGCGCTCGATCAGCAGCCGCTTCAGTTCCGGCGTGGCACGCGGGCCAAGCGCCACGGTTGCCGGATCGCCCGGCACCAGGAAGACAGCCGCATACATCGCGACCATGACAAGCACGAGGATCAGGAGGCCGAGACCGATGCGCTTCACTGCATATGCAAGCATGGTCTCCCCTCCTTTCCTCAGGCGAAATCGCGCCTGATGCGCCGGGTTGCCGAGGCGCTGTGGACGAGCGTGCCCCGTTCTCGCGCCTCAAGCCGCCAACTCAGGTTGAAATGGGTTTCATCGGATGTCAGCTCGGTCATCGCGATTGCTTCGGTGTCGGCCTCGCCGCTGGCAATCGCCCAGCGATATTCGGTGACGAGTTTTGCCGACAGCGGATCGTCGGCACGGATGCTCATCGTATCGCTGTTGGCCGAGGAGACGGTGATGGCGCGATCGTCATAGCACCTGCGGCCGTGGTCGGAGGACAGCGCGATGGTCTGCATGCCAGAGCCGACATCCTCGGTTACGATGCGGCGATCAGAACCCTCGTCCAATGTCGTGGTCGGAACCGGCGGCGCGGTTTCGGCGGGCTCGAAGCGGACATCGCGGTCGCGAGCCGACGGCGGGCGCACCGGAAGCATCACCGTGCTGTCGCCGGTCGTGACCGACAGCGTCGACAGCTTCGGCTGTGGCCACAGGATCGGCCAATGCTGGTTGGCCAGCGACAGCCGGATGCGATGGCCCTTAGGCACAGTGCGGCCAAAATCGTTGAGTTTCAGCCGCACGCGGAAAGGCGTTCCGACCGGGCACGGGGTGGGATGCTCGTGGCTGTCGCGGTGGCTGAGATTGAGCACGCCGTAAGTCATCAGCGCCGAAGCGCCGTCGGGATAAACATCGCAGAGCCGGGCGGCGAGATTGACATGCGGCTGGTCGACAGTGACGAGCAGATCGAGCTCGGGTGCGCCCAGCAAGGTGATGTCATCGTCGAGCGGTTGCGTATCGAAGCACAGCGCCATGCCGTCCTCGCGGCGCTGGTCGATGGGCATGTCCGGACAGGAGCCGCCATAGCCGCCCCAGCGGCCGCAATCGCGCCCGGCGGTGGCGGGCGAACGTACTGAAAGCGTCGCTCCCGGTGCGGGTTCATTACTCAACCCGGCGGCATTCAGATGCAGAGCGCGGCGCTCGATGCGCGGCGACGGCCATTGATCCTCGGCAGCCCAGTTGCCTGCATGATTGGGCAGATAAAAAGGTTGCGGCCGCTCCTCGCCCGTCACCCAGACGCGGTAGAGCGGCTCATCCATGATGCCGGTGTCTTCGCCGCACAGCCAGTGACGCCACCAGCGCAGCGCCTCCTGCAGATAGCCGATCAACGGACCCGGCGCGCCGCGGCAGGGATAGGCATGCGACCATGGGCCGACAATGCCAAGCTTCGGTCCCGGCAAATGTTCGAGCAGGCGCGGCACGAAGTTCGAATAGCTGTCCTCCCAGCCGCAGACGGCCAAAACAGCGCATTCGATCGCCGCGTGATCCTCGCACACGGAACCCTGCCGCCAGTAATCGTCACGGCGCTGGTGCGCGAGCCACACTTCCGAAAGTGAGTTCGTCGCCGCGAGGCGGCTCATCCACATGGCGTGCCAGGCGTCGCCGACGATCTGCGGGTCGGGCGCCATCGCCTTCTTCACCAGCATGAAGTTCGACCACATCTCCTGCTCGGTCAGCAGCGCGCCGCCCATATAGTGGATGTCGTCGGCGTAGCGGTCGTCGGTGGCGCAGTTGGTGATGATGGCTTTCAAGGCCGGCGGCCGGCGCGCCGCGACCTGCAGCGCATTGAAGCCGCCCCATGAAATGCCGGTCATGCCGACATTGCCGTTGCACCAGGCCTGGGCTGCCAGATGGGCAATGATCTCGCAGGCGTCTTCCTGTTCGCGCGGCAGATATTCGTCGGCGAGGTCGCCGTCGGAATCGCCCGAGCCCCTGATGTCGATACGGGCGCAGGCAATGCCATGGCCGGCAAGCCAGGGGTGGATGTCGATGTCGCGGGCCACGGTGCCGTCACGGCGGCGATAAGGCACCATCTCGACGACGACAGGCACCTTGTCCACGGTGCGCGGACGCCACAGCGTCGCGGCAATGCGGGTGCCGTCGGCCAGCATGATCCACAGCGGATCGACGGTTTCGACGGCAAAGGGAAACTCGGTTCGTACCACGGCAGGTACCCGCAAATGCTCTTGTTGAACGTTCGTACAACAAGAGCATTTGTAGCGCAATCCCGCTTCGTATTTTTGACGCTGAATGCGAACCGTTCTTCGGCGACCGTGAGGCGCCGTTGAACTTTCTGGTCGGATGGAGGCCTATGTGGAGCTGCGCGCCAGCGTCCCCGGATTGCCGGAGACCAATTGTTGGCTGTCTAATTACAGGAGGCGGTCCTCGCGCAAAGCTCAAGGCTTCTCGTCCGGCGAAGGCCTTGGCTTCCTTGCCGTCGATGGCGACATCATTGTGCCCGAGCGAGGATTCAAACTGGATGCAGTCTCCAGGTCAGAGGATCATCTCGGTGCGCTGATTGCTTGCGCCGACATCAACCTCAAGCCGACGACAACCGCGCCGAACAGCTGACGCTGGATGCTTGGAACCGCACCCTTGCCGAGCGGACGTTGGCTCTGGTGAACCGCGCAACTTAAACTCCACAAAATCAGCCGCTTAGGGTGAAATCACGCCCATCTCACGCTTCTGCCGTGAAGTGTTCATGACATTTCAGGAGGAAGCGATGGGGACATTGACAGGCGATTCAACGGCAAGACGGTGCGGGGCGATCTTTCTTGGCGCGATGCTCTTTACAACTGGCTGCGCAAACTACCCGCAACAGGCGCGCATTGCTGCCTTCGGTGCTGCAGCTTCCGAAATCTCTGTCGCCGGCAAAGCCGCCTATGCAGCCAATCTTGATATCGCCAGGCAGCGGGCCGAAGAGGAAGGCGTCGTGGCCTATCTCGAAAAAAGCGCCACGTTCATGCCCGACTACAATGCGATCCCGGTTAACTCCCCGGCGCAATGGGGCGTGCGGCTGCGCATGATCGAAGCCATCGGCGAGTATGCCGAGGCGCTGTCGAAGACCGGCGAACCGGGAGCGGCCGAAAAGGCTGCGGCGAGCGGCAAGACTCTGGCTGCAAGCGTTCTGACCCTCTCGTCCGCGAGAGGCGCATCCATCCCGACTGCGGCGAACGCAGCGCCAAACCTCGTCGCGGGTTTCATCCGCCTGGGCGCGGATGCTGCACTCGCGGCACGCATGCGCACAGTCATGGTCCAGACCGACCCACAGCTTCGTCAGGCGGTCCAGTTGCTCAAAGCCGATTTCGAATTGCTGTCGACCGCCCCCGTGCGGAACGCGAAAGGCCTGACGATGGTCCGAAGCGATCTTCTGCAATTGCTGCGCGCGGATCGCCGTAACAGCTCAACGATTCTTCGTGCCGACTACGAAGAGGTGATCGCACGCGAGCGAAACACCAAGGCGCTGCTGGCGACGTTAAGCCGAATCCCCGACGCGTTGCAGAAACTCGCCGACGCACATCATGCACTCGTGACGTCGTCCGACAGCGATCGCGCCCTGGCCGATTTCCTTGCCGCGTCGGATGCGATCGTCGCCGCGCTTTCCATCCTGCACACCAACTGAGGAGTTTGTCGAAATGAACCTTTCCGAGGCACAGGCTGCGTTGCAGCAGGTCAGCGATGCACTGAGCACGGCTTGGGCGAACGAGCCAAGCGCGGCCCGCCGCTCCCGACTTCGCTCGCTGATCCTCAAGGTCGATGGCGAGCTCGTCGCCATCGCCGAACAAAAGCTCAAAAACGCGGCGGCCAAATATGTGCCGCTCGCGGGCAACTTCGATACCGCCATCAAGGACCTCAACTGGGTTCGCAATCAGGTCGACAGTTTCACGGTTTCTGCCACCCAGGCCGCGCAGATCATTGCCTGGGTGGCCTCGATCCTTCCGCTTCTGTGAAGCGCGCGCATTCGCAGCACGGGCAACAGCCCCAAACAATGAGGAGAATGGCAATGGCATTGACTTCAGCAGAAATGCGCAAGGCGTGGAAAGCCTACGAGGCCGCGCCTTCAAAGATGGAGCACACTTCGTTCGGAGGCGTTTCGTGTCTGGTCGCTCCGGAAACCAAGGAAACATGGCAGGCCCTCGACGCGATCCTCAAGGCGCACGGCTACGAGGTCCGCGCCGGCGACACCGGAACCTACGCCGACCGCAATATTGCAGGCACATCGCTGAAGAGCCTGCACGCCTATGGCGTGGCGCTCGACCTCAACTGGGACACCAATCCGGTCAACACCAAGCCAAAAAGCCCGGTCCGGTTCTCGTCCAAGGCCACGCAGGCTGCGCGCGCCAAGGATGTCAAAAATGATCTGGCCGACACAGACATGACCCGGCAGATGATTGACGACATTCTGGCCATTCGCACCAACGCCGGCATGCGGCCGCTGGAATGGGGGAACTGGAAGACAAAGATCGACACCATGCACTTCGAGATCGACGCCTCACCCGCCGATCTTGCGGCCGGCATCAACTGGGCGACCGTTCGCACCGACGGCGTCGCGACTCCGGCGGGCGGCGGGGCGGCGGCGGGCGGCATCGGCGAAACCGGAGACACAACCCCGCCTGCAATGTGGACGGACGCCTTCATCAAAGCGCACGTGCTCATCGAAAAATGGGAGGGTGGCTTCTCAAACCATCCAAGCGATCCCGGTGGCGCGACGAACTTCGGCATCACGCAGGCGGTCCTTTCGGACTGGCGCGGCCATCCGGTCAGCGTCGAGGATGTACGCAACCTGACGCGTGAGGAGGCTCGGCGGATTTTCTACGCCCGCTACTGGCGTCCGATGCGCCTCGACGAGATCCCCTATCCGGCGGCGCTGATGAGCTACAATTGCGGCGTCAATTCCGGCCCGAAGCGCGGCGGAATTTTTCTGCAACGCGCGCTCAACCGCCAAGGTGCGGCGCTTTCCGAGGATGGCGCGATCGGGGCCAAGACGATCGCTGCCGCGGACACCGCCGGGCAAGTCCGTCTCGTCAGCGATTTCTCGGCCATCTATGAGGAGTTTTATCGCAGCTTGTCGATCTGGCCGGTCTTCGGAAAAGGCTGGATGAACCGGCTGAACGATATCACCGCCGCGGCGAACGC